>JBFJWB010000001.1:0-48284 GCA_041623915.1 Minisyncoccia bacterium
AGGTATAGGGCCTGTTATAGGTAAGTGTGTGTACAATTGGTTTGCCAGCGAGGAAAATAAATTGTTATTGGCGCGTCTTGAGAAACATATTTCTATACAAAAGACTTTAGTACCAGAAGGTAGGGCGCTTATTGGCAAGACTGTTGTTATAACCGGAGTACTGCCAACATTATCTCGTGAAGATGCTGAGACCATGGTGCGTGAAGCTGGTGGAAAGTCTGCCAGTAGTGTTTCTTCAAAAACAGCGTTTGTTGTTGCTGGAGAGAACTCTGGTTCAAAACTTTCAAAAGCTGAAGAGCTTGGGATATCTGTGATTGATGAAGCGACATTCCTCAAGAAACTCGCATCATGATAGAGTAATATTCATGGTAACAAAAGAAGAAGTAGAGAAGCTTTCAGAATTAGCAAGAATATCCATCAAGAAAGAAGAATCAGATTCTTTTATCAAGGATTTTGGCGCTATTTTAGATTATGTTGGGGAGCTCAATTCACTCACTTTGCCTAGTGAATTGAGTGATGTAAAGATGTCTTTGCACAATGTGTTTAGGGAAGACAAAGATCCAACGCCGTCTGGAACATGGACCAAAAAGATTACGGATGCGTTCCCAGAGAAAGAAGGCAATGCGCTCGTAGTAAAACAGATAATCTCCCATGATTAAAAGAAACGAACTTTCAATTAAAGAATCAGCAAGAGCGCTACGTAGTGGTGAAATTACAGTGCGAGAGCTTTGGGATGCGTGCTTTGAAGAAGCTAATAATAGAAATAGCGAGCTTAAGGCGTATCTTGAGTTATTTGCAACAGAAGATGAAGCAATAATGTCTGCACAGAGGCGCATAGACAAAGAAGGGGATATGGCGCCATTACTTTGTGGGATTCCAGTGGCGCTTAAAGATAATATTTTAATTGAAGGCAAGATCGCAAGCGCTGCATCAAAGATGTTAGGAAACTATATAGCGACATATGATGCAACCGTTACTGAAAAACTTAAAGATGCAGGAGCACTTTTCTTGGGGCGCACTAACATGGATGAGTTTGCAATGGGTTCTTCAACAGAACATTCAGCATATGGCGCAACCAAGAACCCGCACGATACAAACAGAGTCCCTGGTGGCTCGTCTGGTGGATCTGCAACCGCTGTATCAGCGCATATGGCAATTGCGTCAATCGGCACTGACACAGGAGGGTCTATTCGCCAACCTGCAGCACACACAGGACTTGTTGGTCTGAAGCCTACTTACGGGGCAGTCTCTCGGCATGGGCTTATTGCTATGGGTTCTTCGCTTGATCAAGCTGGTCCACTCACAAAGACTGTTGAAGATGCAGAGATAATATTTAAAACAATTCGTGGGAATGATCCGCTAGATTCGACAACGCTTCCGTCAGATGTTTACAAGGAAGAAGAGCCTCCTGAAAAACTCCGTATTGGCGTACCTCGTGACTTGCTTGATAAAGGTGTTGATTCTGATTTGTTGAATGTGTTTAACAAAACACTAAAAGCTCTTGTTGCAGAAGGAAACACAATTGTGGACGTAGAATTGCCAAGTAGCAAGTTTGCACTTCCCGCATATTACGTGATTATGCCAGCTGAAGTGTCTTCAAATTTATCTCGTTTTGACGGTATTCGTTACGGGCTTGCTTCTCGCGGAAAGACGCTTTTAGATGATTATTTATTATCAAGAAGTGAGGGTTTTGGTACGGAAACCCGTCGTCGTATATTGCTCGGTACTTTTGTCCTTTCTGCAGGTTATATTGATGACTACTATCACAAGGCGCAGGCTACACGCTCTTTATTGCGAAGCGAGTATCAAAAAGTATTTAAAGAAGTAGACGTAATCGCATTTCCAACCACTCCTTCTCCTGCATTCCGTTTTGGAGAGAAAAGTGATTCTGTATCTATGTATCTTGAAGATGTATTCACAGTCACTGCGAACCTAACTGGTATGCCAGCACTTTCAGTGCCAATGGGTTCAGTAGATAGAGATGGCAGTAATCTTCCTGTCGGTATGCATTTTACAGCCCCACACAAAAAAGAGTCATTGTTGTTTTCTGTCGGCAAAGATGTAGAAGTTGTTCGTAGTGTAGGTAATTAAAAAGATACAGGATTCGGGTATACTAAATACCAATGGCATTTTGGTTTATTGTCCCTGTACTGTTTATCCTTGCGGTTGGGATAGTCCTGCTCGTGTATTTACCAAGTGGAGCGTCTGAGGAACAAATTAATGTTGAGTTTTGGTTTCGTCAATTATATGAATTGTGGGCGCGTATAACTAATACAGACCCAAGCAGTCTAGCCGTCACATTCTCTACTTTGTGGGGGTATATAACAGCAATAGGTTATTTGCTTACTGTTTTAGGTATTGCATTGGTGGTGTACTCTACAGTCCGGCTATTTCATTTGCGTAAACGTGAAGATGAAGCGTACGCACCGCTTATGCTCGCGTCAGCAGACACAGCCACAAACAAAAGATGGATACATATCCAAGAATTAATGGAGAGTGGTAAGCCAAGTGAATGGCGCGAAGCTATTATTGAATCAGACATAATGTTGGACGACATGCTTCGCGAACAGGGATACCACGGCGCTGGTGTTGGCGAGAGGCTCAAGAGCGTAGAGCGTGCAGACTTTAATACGCTAAATGACGCATGGGAAGCGCATAAGGTTCGTAATCAGATAGCACATGAAGGCTCATCCTTTGATCTTTCGCAAACTCTCGCGCAACGCACCATTGCACGTTACGAGGCTGTATTTCGTGAATTTCACGCTATTTGATATAAATAAGCTTGCAAAAGTCTTTGTAGAGGCGTAGTGTAAAATTAAGCATAGCGGGGTAGAGGAGAGGTACCTCGGGAGGCTCATAACCTCCAGACGCGGGTTCGAGTCCCGCCCCCGCAACAAAAAAATAATCAAAAACCGCAGAAATGCGGTTTTTGATTAGCGCTCACGCTAGTAAGTATGGTATACACAATGCACATATGAAAAAAACTAGTAAGAAGCAAATACGAGTGCCCGCCCCAGAAGGAACCGTAGTTAAACGCTCATCGGCAGGGCTGGGATTGTTTGCCACGCGTCAGTACAAAAAAGGCGAGATGATCATTGAGTATGTAGGGCGAGTTATTTCAGAAGATGAAGCATACACAAGTAAGAGTAAATATTTATTTGAGATAACAAAAAAGAAGACTGTTGATGGTAAGCCAAACATAAATCCTGCTGGTTATATCAATCATTCGTGTAGGCCCAATAGCGAACCATTACTCAAAAAGGGACGTATCTTTATTTACACAAAGCGTGCAATAAAAGCAGGTGAAGAGTTTACATATGATTATGGCGAAGAATATTTTGATGATCACATCAAACCGAATGGTTGTAGATGTATAAAATGCAAAGAATAACTTCAATATAAAGCACCCACTAAATGTCTAGTTGCAATCCTGCAGAAGTTTCATCTCGACTTGTCGTGGTCGCATCGCCGAAAATGTCTACATCTAGTGTGGAGGCGGCACGCGTAAGTACATCTAAACGAGCGTTTGCTGAAAGTGCGTCCGTAAAAGCACGCTCAGCACTGTCACCGTCTTCTCTTTCCATATAAATTTTTCCTTTGTCCGCGGTATCTTGTGCGTCCATAAGTTCCTTGCGAACACGTATCAATGTGGATGTATCAATAGTCTTTGCTCTGGTTTCAAGTGCCTCATTAGATATTTGAAATGCGTGTTCTATTTCTGCCCCAAGCTGACCTACCATCTTATGTTGAAGTGGGGAACGAGACTCTCGTTTCATATGGGTTTTTAGTGCCGCATGTAGTTCTGTTGTTGTAGTTGCTCCTGTGCGCTCAGCAAGGCGGGTAATTACAGTGTCATATGCAGAAAGGTGAGCTGCAAAACGTACATCCTGAACTAACGCATCCGCATCCACTCGGAGACTTAACGAACGTCTGGCATTAGTGCTGTGTTTAGAGAAATCCTTAGCTAGTTTACTTGCGACTTCAGCGTTTAGTTTTTCTCTGTCAACAAGTATTACAGCTTCTTCAAGTCGTCGTTCGGCGAGCCGTATATGCCACTCAGCCTTTTTTTTATGGCTTGTTGAAAGTACTGTGCGCGCAGGCTCAGTTATATGTATTTTAACTCCGTACAGCACATCACCAGGTATTGTGCGCTCTGCTGCGTAAGCTACGCCTCCTGTCGTACTAAATATAATAAGCGCAATTGCCACAGACGCGTATGCTGGCCTACGTAGATATGAAAAGATATTCTGTAGTCTTGTTCGTGGTTCTTCAGGTACAAGCTTTGGAGTGAAGCTCATATACTCATTTACATATGCTCGCATCCGTTCCTTTTCAGTTGGCGACATACGAACGTCGTTTCCAACAGAACGCAAGAGATTTTCAATAGATTGTTTTTTCATAAGATTATTTTGGTTCAGGTGAAGGACACCATTCTTTCAGTTTCTTAACACTTCTGTGTAAGCGTACAGAAACTGTATTTTCAGAAATCTTCAAAATGGATGCTATCTCTTTTGGCGAGAATCCATCTATATAGCGTAATACAAGTACGCTACGATATGATTGGGGTAAGTTAGGTATTAGTTCGTTTATCTTTTTTATATCCAATTTCGTATCAAAGTAGTCTTCTGTTTCAGAACGACTTCCTGTAGCCAAGAGCGGATTATTGGACGCGGTAGTATCGTCAAGAAGTGCGTCCAGCGATGCTTCCTTTTTTCGGCGATACTCGTCAATTATGCGATTGTGCAATGAACGAAACAAAAAACCTCTCCAATGGTTAATTTCTCCACCAGTACGGATGTAGTCCCATGCTTTTGCGAATGTGTCTTGTGTCGCGTCTATTGCGTCTTCTCGAGTCGGTAGCCTGAACGACGCATGACGAAAAAGCGCATCCGCGTTTTCGTCAAACGCCTTCAAAAAGGCTTTTTCTTGCGTAGATTCCATAGTGAGAGTCCGCGTATGGACTCCGTCCATCATACGCTTGCTAAGCATGCTTGTCGCCATGACTGTATACATAGCGGTGTTTACATGCTTACCAATGCGTTTAACGCACCGCTAATCCCAATATGTAGAGGCGCGGTAATTTCTGCAGAAACAATTGCAATTTGATTTATTCCTGTTGCGACCATTTCTGGAGCGATTACTTCAGCGCCTGCAGAAAACAGAAGTACAGGCAGGGATACCATTGCGCTTATAGCGAGTATATTCATATATTGATTTTTACTGGTTAATCAGCGCCTGTTATGGGCGCTATCTAGTAAGACGACTTATTATGATGTTTCTTACACACTCAGGTTTCTGGTCCTCATGATAGAAAATAATGCTGTGGCTTATATTCGCCAAATATAGAAAACATGATACTTTTCTCTTAAGTGATGTTATTGGTGAGATGCATACTATTTTGCCGTATCTGTTCACTCGGATGGGGAAATAGAGTACTATTTCCCCATCCTTTTCACTCAGCCGGGGTAGCTCAGTTGGTTAGAGCGTGGGACTCATAAACCCAAGGTCGACGGTTCAATTCCGTCCCCCGGCACTGACATTTTAATCAGTCTCTGGTAGGATACCAGCACCCTTGCGGGGGTAGCTCAACTGGTTAGAGCATCCGCCTGTCACGCGGAAGGTTGCGGGTTCAAGTCCCGTCTCCCGCGCAAAGAAAAAGAGCCCTTAAATAAAGGGCTCTTTTTCGTGAGGAAACATTGCGACTTAAGCCGGGGTATAATTGTGTAATGAAAAGTTCTAAAGCCAAGAAAGAGTTCAGTGGCCTCAAGGCCCTTTTTATCAACTGCTCTATTAATATGAACTCGTCTGAGTCACACACTCAGAGATTGATGAATCGTGCGTCTAATATAATGAAAATAGAAGGTGTTAAAGTAGAGCATTTGTATGCACTTGAGCACGATATTGCATTTGGAATGATTAAAGACGGTCAGAAGGAGACACAAAAACAAAAAGATGATTGGCCTAAAATTGAGAGAAAGATAAAACAAGCTGACATTTTGGTAATAGGCACACCAATCTGGCTTGGAGTGAAATCAAGTGTCGCCACACAAGTTATTGAACGAATGTATGCATATAGTGGCGATCGAAGCGATAAAGATCAATATATTTATTATGGGAAAGTCGCTGGCTGTATCATAACGGGGAACGAAGATGGCGCTAAACATTGTGCGATGGATATTCTATATGCTCTTTCACACATAGGGTATACCATTCCTCCACAAGCAGATACAGCTTGGCTCGGTGAGGTTGGACCAGGACCAAGTTATGGTGATACAAAATGGAATGGAGAATTGATCGAAGGAGATGGAACTCCAACTGGATATAACAATGAGTTTACCAATCGGAATACAACATTCATGGCTTGGAATCTCATGCATATGGCCAAAATCCTAAAAGATAACAATGGAATTCCAGCAAAAGGCAATACTACTAAGGGATGGAAGCATGTAACCAATGCAGAGGATCAAAATCCTGAATATCGATAAATTTCTATACTTATCTCACGAAGTGGAAAGTATAATTGTGCTGGTATTATATCTAGTAATTATTTATGTACGGATTTCATCATCTTCGCGCGCGAGTTAAGCATCCAAAGACATCTCCGAAATCTCTTGTGCCGTTTCCAGCCACAAGCCTCCTAAAAAGGAGACTCGATTATCTTATGTATGTTGTTGGTGTTACTGCCCCGTTAGCGTTGTTGCCTCAAGTTGTCACGCTTTACGTTTCGCGTACCGCAGATGATTTTTCTCTTGTGTCTTGGATACTTTTGACTACGCAAAGTGCTTTGTGGGTAGCATACGGTTATGTACATAAAGAGCCACAGCTCGTTATAGCAAACGGATTATTTATGTTCTTAAACTTAGCTATCGTCACTGCGATTTTGATCTTCTAATACTATTCACACCACCATTTCATTAGTCTTACGTATACATGTAATACTAAATATAACGAATGGCAAACAAAGAGCTAAATGAATATGTGCAAAAAGAACTCGCAAGAGGCGTGACCACTGCTCAGCTGAGAGAAGTATTAATAAAAGCTGATTGGTCAGTAAACGACGTGGATGAAGTGTTGAAAATAAGTTCAAACGTAGTTACGCCTAGTACTTCAGAAACAGTACCACCACCATTTGCCTCTAAAGAAGAGAACTCAAGCCAAACAAAATCTCCAGCTAAGTCTGGAACAAAACTATTTTTACTAATCGCCAGTACAGCTATTGTTTTAGGGCTTATGTCCGGCACTGCATATGCATATGTTGCAAAAATTGGGCCTTTTTCAACACCTCCATATAATCAGCAAAATATCTTGTCTGGAGTACTGCATTATCTGAGCTCAATTAATTCTGCGTCATATACTTTCGACGGCGCGCTTTCTGTTGGTGAGAGAGATCAAGACGCATTACCTTTTTCCTACACTAGCGCTATGAATGTAGCTGATGACACGTATTCACGTGATGTACGACGAACTGCAGATATGCAATCTATTCTTGAACAACTACAATTTCATGGCGCACCATACCCTATATCACTAGAAGACGCAGAAGCTCTATCCGAAGGTCTGGCAAGTACCGTAGACCCTCTGTCTGGAAATCCGTATCGATACGAACAAATTGCTGGGGGAGATGATTTTGCATTAATTGCAGTTTTTGAGACACAAGAAGTTCTTAAGTATTTGGAAGATAATTTTTCTGTGGAAACAATTCTAAAAGGACAGAGCGCAACCTTTAACAAAGATACTCCGCTGTACTTGGCTGTTCCATCAAAACCAAGGAATAAATTTTTGGAAGCATTAACTAACGACTTCAGCGCATTGTCTCCTGAATTTTCTGCTAGCTTTGCCATAAAAGGCTCACTTGAATCAATAAAAAAAGAAAAACATTCTTGGGCATTAAATCTAAACGCAATTGGCGATCTTGGAGATCTTGCTTACAAAGTTAATGCAGATGCTATCTATAAAGATGACATATATTACATACGTATAAATAATTTACCGGGTCTACTAGGCTCCTTGTCCACATACAAAGGTAAGTGGCTAAAGATATATCAAGATACTGCAACTAAATCTACAGAGTACTCAGGATTTCTTCCTATTGTGTCAAAACTATCACTGGCAAATGATTGGTATCAAAATAGCGGAGACTCCATATGGCCTCTGCTTATTGAAGTGGCTCAAATAGCTGGAGAAGAAAATCTGATATTTTTAACGGATCTTCCGAAAAAAGAACGTATAGATGGAGAGCTTCTTTATGTTTATAAAATCTCTTTAAGAAAAGAAGCTCTGGTTTCAGTTTATGAACGTGTTACATCAAGTTCTTTGGATGGCTCAGAGCAAGTATTAGGTTTCCTAGGTATTGGCAAAGAATTCGCGACTACCATTAAGAGCGAGTCATTTTCAGAGCTGTTTGATTACTATCAAAAGAACTCAACGTTAATGCTTTGGGTAGATGAGCGAGGAGTGCCGGTAATGGCTCAACATAATATGCGCATTGTGCCACCAGATTCTGCGCATATATTTTCTGGTAAGCAAATTAACCTTACATTCCGGATCTTACTTTCTGATTTGAATAAACCAATTATGATTGAAGCGCCAACAGATGCAGAATCACTTAATGAGATTGTTGGATTACCAACAATGGTTGATGTTGAGGGTAGTCAATAAATTGAAAGAATAATAAAAGTCCGTTAGTATGCGGGAATGCTTGCCGATGTAGCTCAGTTGGTAGAGCAACGCCATGGTAAGGCGTAGGTCGTCGGTTCAAACCCGACCATCGGCTCCAAGTAGTAAAAGAGGCGCGTACGCGCCTCTTTTTAGTGATTAGCACAAAACCGAAGTGGAACTAATCTAGTGACAATCCCAGCTTCATTGGTGGTGAATTTAACTACAATGCCTGGTATCAACCCTTTTGGCGAGAAGCGCTTTAGATAACGTGGATGCTCATCATTGTATTCTTCGTACACATCAGCAAGAGCGCAAGAGAACATCTCTCCATGGTCCCCGTCTTCAAGTATGTGAACCACGCGCTCATCAAAAGTAATTCGTTTTACCAAAGCAATTCGGTAATTAATTATGGGCATAATACTTCCATAATATGTGGGTCCATATAATATATACTCACGGTAATGCATAAAAGTTACATCTTAGAATTTCCTTTTTGTTTTATGCTTAGATGTGGTAGAAAAGAGTGTGTCCTCCAGCCAGAGTAGCTCAGTTGGTAGAGCAATCCCTTCGTAAGGGATAGGTCGCCGGTTCAAACCCGGCCTCTGGCTCCAAAAGAAACAATAGTTTCGCTAAATAAGGTTTTTAGTTTAGACTTATTTAAATATGACTGATACAGAAAAACGTCTTGCAGAAATTGAGGCGTGTATGTCGGAACCAGATTTTTGGGCCGATAAATCATCAGCTCAAGCTATGGTGCAAGAGTACCAGCAACTTAAAGAGGGCGGTGAAGACGGGCACGATAACGGGAATGCGTCGCTCGCAATCCTAGCTGGAGCTGGTGGAGATGATGCAGAAGATTTTGCCAGCATGTTGCGCCGTATGTATGAAGGATATGCAGGAAAAAACGGATGGCAAGTGCGCGAGCTTCATTCAAATGAGAATGATAAAGGAGGATACCGTAATGTCGTGCTTGAAATATCTGGTAAGGGTGCATACGGAAGATTAAAAAAGGAGTCTGGCGTGCATCGCTTGGTGCGACTTTCTCCATTTAATGCAAATTCAAAACGACAAACTTCCTTCGCGCTTGTTGAAGTGCTTCCAACAATCGCACCTGTTGGTCAGGTGGTTTTGAATTCAGACGATTTAGAAATACAGTTTGCTCGCTCCGGCGGTGCTGGAGGTCAAAATGTAAATAAGCGCGAGACTGCAGTTAGGATACTGCATACACCGACAAATCTTTCTGTCCATGTTTCAAGTGAGCGTAGTCAATTGGCAAATCGCGAGAAGGCAATGGAACTTTTGAAAGCAAAGATATATGCGAAAGAAGTGGAGCAACAGCAAGCAGAAGCTGAGGGGCGATCTGTAGCAAAAACTACAGCAAATGAGTGGGGAAGCCAAATTCGCTCTTACGTGCTACACCCATATAAAATGGTAAAAGATCATCGCACGGGCCACGAGTCAGGCAATCCGGACAAAGTCTTAGAAGGCGATCTGGATGATTTTATAGACGCTTCTGGTGCAGGTGCGGTACAATAGCTGACGAACCATGATTTATTTTGACAAGGTAACCAAGAGGTACGCAAATGAGGCAGCGCTTGAAGAAATCACTCTCTCTATTGCTCCAAAAGAATTTGTATCTATTGTTGGACATTCTGGCGCAGGAAAAACAACACTCCTAAAATTACTTCTTGCGGAAGAAGTGCCTTCCGAGGGATCAGTATTTTTCGAATCTATAAATGTAAACGACTTGCCTCAAGGATCGCTACATCACTATAGACGTAAGTTGGGGACTGTATTTCAAGACTTTCGTTTGATCCCAAGTAAAACTGCATATGAAAATATAGCATTTGCAATGGAAGCTTCAGGGCAAAGCAATGAAGCTATTAAAAGCGATGTCCCATATATACTTGAGTTGGTTAATTTGAGTGATAAAGCTGGACATTTCCCAGACCAGCTTTCCGGTGGAGAGAAACAAAGAGTTGCAATCGGTCGAGCGATTATTAATCAACCAGAAGTAATTGTTGCAGACGAGCCAACTGGTAATTTGGACCCAATTAATACTTACGAGATTGTAGAGATTTTGAAAAAGATAAATGAATTAGGAACCACAGTACTAATTACCACACACAATAAAGGAGTGGTGGACGCGATTGGTAAACGCGTTATTACTATGGATCGCGGAAAGGTCACGCGCGATGACGCTGGAGGTAAATTCGTACTGTAGAATACTCTTATGACGTGGATAACAATAAAAAGAATAATAGGATCTGGTTGGAAGAGTTTTGTTCGTGGAGGAGCCGTGTCCGCAGCCACAGTGCTCGTGATGACAATTACTCTCGGGATTATTGGATCACTCATATTTCTCTCTGCGCTTCTAAATTTCACTCTTGATTCAATACGTGAAAAAGTAGATGTGTCTGTATACTTTGTAACAACTGCAAGCGAAGAAGAGATTTTCTTACTACAGGATAAATTAGAAGCCTTGCCCCAAGTTAAAGAAGTATCTTACACTTCTCGTGATGAAGCTCTTAGTATTTTCCGAGAACGGCACGCAAATGACCAACTAACTCTACAGGCGTTAGATGAACTTGGTGAGAATCCTCTTGACGCCTCACTTGAAGTGCAGGCAACAAATCCAGATCAATATGAAAGCATTGTTACATTTCTTGAAGCTACACCAGCACTTTCAGCTAGTGGGACTTCTATTATTGACCGAATTAATTATCAACAAAATAAAGAAGTTATTGATAGACTGTCGCTTGCTATACAAGCAACACGAGATATAGGCATTGTAGTTGTCGTGCTTTTTGCAGTGGCTTCAATTTTGATTGCATTTGCAACCATTCGTCTCGCGATATATTCCTCTAAAGAGGAGATAGCCGTTATGCGCTTAGTTGGAGCAAGTAATGCATATGTAAGAGGTCCGTTTATGGTGACGGGCGTTGTTACTGGAGTTGTCGCGTCGCTTCTTGTTATTGCAATTCTATTGCCTGCTTCATGGTATGTCAGTGGCAAGACTATCTTTTGGTTTGGTGGCTTTAGTCTTTTTGAGTATTACATAACACACTTCGGTCCGATATTCCTTACATTAATTGGCGCTGGTATTGTGCTCGGAGCATTGGCAAGTTTGTTTGCTGTCCGCAAGTATCTGAGATCGTAGTCATGGCTCGCAAGGGACATAAATATATATTTGTACTCGGTGGGGTAATGAGTGGGGTGGGTAAAGGGATCGCAGCTTCCTCCATTGGACTTCTTATTCAGGAGCGTGGATACGTTGTCAATATGACGAAAGTAGATCCTTATCTTAATGTAGATGCTGGAACAATGAACCCAACAGAACATGGTGAAGTATTTGTCCTAAAAAGTGGTTTGGAGACCGATCAAGATATGGGCAATTATGAACGCTTTCTTGGAAGAGATTTAACCCCAGAAGATTACATGACGTCTGGAATGGTCTACCGTACAGTGATTGATCGCGAGAGATCTTTACAATACAAAGGCAAATGTGTGGAAGCAGTACCACATGTGCGAGATGAAATCCTTACTCGAATGAAGGCAGCCGCAAAGCATAATGGCAGTAATGTATCCGTTATTGAAATTGGAGGCACGATAGGTGATTTTCAAAACGCACTTTTCATCGAAGCCGCCCGAGTTCTTCATATGGAAAATCCAGACGACGTGATTTTCATAATGGTGTCGTATCTTCCTGTCCCAGGTACTCTTGGTGAAATGAAGACAAAGCCAACTCAAACAGCTGTGCGAGCCCTTAATTCTTATGGAGTACAGCCAGATTTCATTATTGCTCGCTCTACAAAACCAATGGACTCTAAACGCAAAGAGAAACTCGCTACATGGTGTAATGTTCGTGCAGATCGTATTATTTCTGCACCTGACGTAAGCAGTATATACGAAGTACCACTCAACTTTGATAAGGACAAACTCGCTGATTCACTTCTAAAAACTCTTGGGTTAAGAGCAAAGAAAGAAGCAGATCTTACAAAGTGGAAGAAGTTTGCACGTGCCATACAAAAAACTAAAGGGGCAGAAATCTCCATTGCTGTAGTCGGAAAGTATTTTGATACTGGTGATTTTGTACTCTCAGATGCATATCTGTCAGTTATTGAGGCTATAAAATTCTCTGCGGCGCACATTGGTCAGCGAGTGAAGATTACTTGGGTGAACTCAAAGGATTTTGAAAACGGTACATCTGTAACAACTCTTGGTAAGTTTGACGGAATTCTTGTCCCAGGTGGTTTTGGCGAGTCTGGAATTGAAGGGAAAATTAAAGCAATAAAGTATGCACGTACTCATGGAGTGCCGTACTTCGGTATATGCTATGGCATGCAGTTAATGGTGATTGAGTATGCTCGTAATGTAGCCAATCTTTCTGGAGCGCATACTACAGAGATTGATGAAAATGCGAAACATCCAATTGTTGCAGTTATGGATGAGCAAAAAGAAAAGTTGGCTTCTGGAAAGTATGGAGCCACAATGCGTCTCGGTGGTTACTCATGCGTTCTTAAAGATGGGACCATTGCTCGCAAAGCTTATAAACAAGATATTGTAGATGAACGCCATCGTCATCGATATGAAATCAATCCAAATTATACAAACCAGCTTGAGGAAGCTGGCCTAGTATTTTCTGGAATAAGTCCTGATAAAAATCTCATGGAAATTGCAGAGTTACCAAAGTCAGCACATCCATACATGCTTGGTGTGCAGTTCCACCCAGAGCTTCAAGCGCGACCACTTGACCCGCACCCGCTGTTTACAGAGTTTCTAAAATCTGCAGATAAGCGACGTAACGAAAGATAGGCATGGTAGAGATATTTGGAATGCCTGTTATATATGTTCATTTAGGCGCGCTGCTGATTCTTATAGTATCTATCCTGTTCGCGGACAAGCATGCTCTCGCATGGGTTCGCGGAAAGGAAGAAGTGCTTGAATACTCAACAATGGAAAGGATCCATATAATTGTTTGGATAGGACTTATTGTGATGATAATCTCAGGAGTTCTTCTTGCCCTTCCAATAAAAGGTTTTCTGGTAGCCAACGTAGCGTTTTATGTGAAAATGTTTTTTGTAGTAACGCTCGTGGTCAATAGCTTTTTTATTAGCTCATTCATTAGGACAGCATGTGAGCGACCATTTACTTCTGTCACAAAAAAAGAAAAGAAACTGTTTATCATAAGTGGAGGAGTTTCAGTAGTTGGATGGCTTGGCGCATTTATCTCAGCTCTATTTATGAGCGCTTCTCAGTGGACACGTTATTTCCTTTCAATTATTTTCTGAAAACTAAAAACCCTCTATATAGAGGGTTTTTAGTTTTCAGAATACGAGACTAGTTAACGGTAAGTACCCCTACCATTCCTTGAGCACGGTGACTCCCTACAGAACAATAATACTCAAATGTGCCAGATGAATTAGCTACAAATTCAATAGTTTCTTGCTCACCTGAGCGAATCTTCTTGGTGGAGGCGCTAAACTCGTCAATGACGAAGTCATGAAAACCATCAATATTTTTGAATGTTACACGCACTGTATCACCTTTGTTTACGTTCATGGATGCTGGCATGAAAGAGAAATTCCTTCCTTCAATAGCAAATTCCTTAATAGTTGTGTCTGCTCCTGCTTCTATTTTTGCGCCATCGGCTGAAACATCTCCTTCAATATTATCACTAACTCTTGTCTCAGTGTCTGGCTCTTCAATGACACTTTCTTCAGAAGTATGGGTTTTTTTCGTATCGATCGTAGAAGTTTCTGTATTTTTATCAGATATTAGGGTGTATCCTGCAAAAACAAATGAGCCAATAGCTATTATCAAAATAAGTGTTTTCATAATTTATATTTGTGCCTAGGTATAATATAAGAAAGTATAGCAATTATTGCCATTGAATCTCTGAGTATTTTCAAGTATTGTCTCAATACCTGCAGTGCTTTCGCATTGTGGGTATTTGGGGGATCGTCTAATGGTAGGACGACTGGTTCTGGTCCAGTTAATCGGGGTTCGAGTCCCTGTCCCCCAGCCAACTCGTGCGAGGTTCTTGCGCTCGAGACGCGTAGTTTGAGAGTCTAGTGGACACTGTTGTTGCCTCAGAGTGCAATTTTCCTTTTTAAGGAATTAGTGTATAAAATACACATGTCAAAAAATAAAGCACCACGCTTTGCTGTAGTTGCAGTAGATGCGGTTTGCTTTTCGATTTTAGAGAACAAACTCCACGTACTTCTTGGTGAGGTAAACATAAAGCCATTTTATGCTGACCGACTTGGTCTCATTGGTGGGTTAGTAGCACCAGAGCAGAGTGCTGAAGAGGCGGTAGAACAGCAACTTATGAAGAAGGTGGGTATAACGAACCTATATAAAGAGCAACTCCATACATTTAGCAAGCTAACGCGTGACCCACGCAACAGGGTAATTTCTATTGCGTATTTGTGCCTCACAGCAGACCCTTTTGAGATGCGAGGAGGATCAATTCAGACTATTTGGTGCCCTATAGATGAGGTGCCCGATCTTGCGTACGATCATAACGAAATACTCAGTGTTGCTGTAGAGCGCCTACGTTCGAGAGTAGGGTATACCAATGTCATACAACATTTCCTTCCCAAAGAGTTCACATTAACAGATTTGCAAGGCGCATATGAGACCGTGCTTAACCGCTCGCTTGATAAGCGCAATTTCAGAAAAAAGGTGAAAGATGTGCAATTAGTTCGGGCAACAGAGAAGAAGATCAAGAGGGGGGCAAGTCGGCCTGCAGAGCTGTATCGCTTTGCCTCTCGCGGTCTGACCGCCATCGAAATCCTTTAGTCCTGCAGAGTGCTCCGCAGATGTGGATAGTAATACTTGACACCATTATCTTAGTGTATATACTACACTAAGATAAAACACAGGGACATGTTTTACTTGACGAGTTAGCATTTTTCTAGTAAAGAAAGCAAACCCATAGACACTTATGTCAAGACGTTTCAAGCTCTCGAGAGAGGGAATGAGTCGTCTCGACATTAGGCCGAGATGTTCTTTTAAAAACCTATACTCATCGCAGTTAAAGCTGTATTAGGAGGATGCTCAAATGGATACATTCCAAATAGCTGGCGCTTCGGTGCCAGGAGTGGACCACATCATGCCAGGCAAGCCCGGTTGGAAAAACAACCAGGATGCCTTCTTGTGGAGGCAGTCATCGCAACACATCATTGGTGTGGTTTGCGACGGTTGTGGCAGTAGTCAGTACAGCGAAGTGGGCGCCCGCGTGGGTGCTCATGTCGTCGTGGATACTGCGGATCTCATCCTCGGCAATAGTGCTATTTCGGCCGACTCTTCAGAGTCTGCCGAGGCATTCTGTCGGGATCTCACCCAAAAGGCGTGTGCTCGTCTTACGACAATTATTTCGCTGCTCGGTGGTGATTTCAAGGATGTCGCACTGGATCAGTTTCTTTTCTCGACGGTTGGTTTCGTACTAACGTCGAATGCGTTGCTGGTCTTCTCGTGCGGTGATGGGGTGTACGCAATAAACGGCAAGATCGCGACCATCGGTCCGTTCCCCGGGAATGCACCGCCCTATCTAACGTATTCGTTGCTTTCCGGGAAAACGTCATTCACGCAACAAGCCTTACGGCCCGCTGATGACGTGCAGTCGGTATTGATCGGCACAGACGGCGTTGCGGATCTCATTGCGGTAGCGGATGTTGATATGCCGGGTCAGAAGGACGCCATTGGCCATCTCAGTCAATTCTGGGATACCGAAAAATTCTTCAAAAACCCGGACGCCATCCGTCGCCGGCTTGCGCTCGTGAACCGTGAACGTGTTCTCGATGGCCGTATTAAACACGGTTTGTTACATGACGATACGACACTCGTTGTTCTTCGACGGGTATTCCAGCAAGGAGAGGGCATATGCCACACTACTTCCTGAAAAGTGGACAGCGTCTCCGGCTTCGGCCGGACAGTGCTGTCGGTAAGGGTGGCGAGGCTGATGTCTTTCTTGACAAAGGTCGTGCCGTGAAAATCTTCAAACCACCAACGCATGCTGATCTCGCGGGTAATCCGCAGGAACAGGCTGCATCAAAGGAACGTCTTGCTGAGCATCAGCACAAACTACCAACCTTCCCGAGAGGTCTTCCTTCGCGGGTCGTGGCTCCACGTGAGCTTGTCTATGACGCCAAGAACCGCATCGCCGGTTATTGCATGGATCATGTGGCAGGTGCTGAAGTGCTCTACCATTATGGGGAGCGGTCCTTCAGAGATGCCGGCGTTTCGGACGATACCGTAGTCTCAGTATTGGCAGATCTGCACCGTACGGTACAGGCTGTACACGATGCGCAGGTCATCATTGGAGACTTCAATGACATGAATGTTCTGGTTAAGCAGACCGCAGCATTCCTCATCGATGCGGACAGCATGCAGTGGGGGTCATGGAAAACGCGGGTATTTACGGCGAGGTTCGTCGACCCGCTTCTATGCGATCCGCATGCAAAGTCGTTAATGCTAGCCAAGCCACATACCGAACATTCTGATTGGTATGCGTACGCAGTTATGCTGATGCGACTACTGCTGTTTGTCGAACCATTTGGGGGTGTCTATATGCCAAAAGATCCGAAAAAGCGTGTTGTGCATACGCAACGTCCGCTTAAACGGATCACGGTGTTTGATCCTGAGGTGCGGTATCCCAAACCTGCACGACCATACCACATTCTTCCGGATGACTTGCTTGATTTCTTCGAGCAAACCTTCGCGAAGGATATGCGTAAAGTCCCGCCATACTCGCTGGTCGAGAATCTTCGGTTCGCGACTTGTACCAAGTGTGGCACCGTGCATGCGCGGGGAACCTGTCCTTCGTGTATAACTATCACACCGCCTATGCGGAAAGAGGTGCACGCGGGCAGGATTTCGGCATTCAAGGAGTTCACCACCTTCGGAGTCATTCTGTACGCCACTATCGACGGCGATACGCTCCGCTACCTGTATCATCGGGACGGAGTGTACGTACGTGAGAATGACGTGCGGGTGCTGTCCGGTGCTCTCGATCCACACATCCGGTACCGCATTAGCGGTTCACGGACAGTGATGGGTCGCGGTGAACGGGCACTCCTTCTCGAAGGAGATGTTCCAGAGCAATTCGCCACAGATGCCCACAATCTTCTTTCGCTCTTCGATGCAAACAGGAAGCATGTCTTCTATGTGCACGCAGGCGGGCTATGGAGGGTGAGCAACCTTGGTGTCCAGTATCCAGAACGATGGGGCGACGTGCTTGCACGACAGACCCTGTTCTGGGTGGGTGAGAAATTCGGTTTTGGGTTCTATCGGGCAGGGGAGCTTTGTCGCTTTTTTGTCTTCAACACGACTCATGCCGGTATCAACGATTCGGTCAACTTGCCGCCACTTAGTGGCCAGCTGGTCGATGCGACGTGCTGTTTCGGCAAGGACCGCATTTGGTTCTTCGTCGCAACTAGCGAAGGTGGACAGACCGTTCATCGGTGTCACGTTCTCGATGGTCGCGGAACATATCTCGCAAGTGCTGACGCCATTGCCGGAGACGGTAGTTGGCTCCAGACTTTGCGCGGGAAGTGTGCTGCAAACGATTTCCTGCTTTCGGCAACTGATAATGGTGTCGTACGTGTGGAAGTCGGGAACGGCGTAGCCGTGACCAAAGAGTTTCCTGCAACCACGGAGTTCGTTGATTCTGACTCGCGCATCCTCCTTGGTAGCAAGGGGCTCTACACGATCAGAAAGAACGAGATTTGGCGGTTGGTTCTCAAATAGTACTGCAAAGTAAGGAGTCGTTCATGAACGCAACAACATCTCTTCCACCGCCAGCATTTTTCAACCCGAAAAACGCCGGTGACTGGAACTATAGCCCGGATCAGCGCGCCATCTATATGGCCGCCGATGACATTCGGCAGAGTGCCGGGCTGAAGGCCGCTACGACTGACTGTAAGAAGGTGCATTTGCTCCTGATTGATGTCCAGAAGGACTTCTGCCTACCCGGTGGAACGCTCTATGTGGGCGGACGGTCGGGAACGGGAGCTGTTGATGACTCACGCAGGATCGCGGAATTCATTTACCGCAATCTCAATGTCATTTCCAGCATAACGACGACTTTGGATACGCACTTCGCGTTCCAGATCTTCTCTCCCGCGTTCTGGCAGGATCAGGACGGTGCGCCACTGTTGCCGTTTGACAATGTCACGGGCGACCTGACGGTCCTCCGTGCTGGTCAACCGGCCGGTAAGGCGACGCCGAGCCCGCTCGCAGCCGCGGTCGTGGCCAATGGCAACCTTGCCTGGCTCCAAAAGCAGGCGGCCTATTACTGTCGCATGCTCGAGGAAGGCGGAAAGTACCAGCTCACGATCTGGCCGGAGCATTGCATCCTGGGATCTGACGGGCACGCGCTCACCGGCGTCATCCACGAAGCGCGCATGTACCATGCGTTTGCGCGTGGCGCCCAGAGCCTCTCCGAGGTAAAGGGCGGGAATCCGCTCACCGAGTGCTATTCAGTGCTCGGTGCGGAAGTGCGCACCCGCTTCGATGGTCAACCGCTCGCCCAGAAGAACGTCAAGTTCATTCAGACGCTGTTCACTGATGACTATGTGGTCATCGGCGGCCAGGCGGCTAGTCATTGTGTGAAGTCGTCAATCGAAGATCTGCTGGATGAAATCCTGGCGAAGGACCCGGTGCTCGCACGCAAGGTCTATGTGATGAGGGACTGCATGTCCTCTGTCACTGTTCCGGATGGAAACGGCGGTTTCATCGCCGACTTCACGCCGGAAGCCGAGCAGGCGCTCGACAAGTTCGCAAATGCCGGTATGCATGTTGTGGAAAGCACGATGTCTATGGCCGACTGGCCGGACTTCAATCTGTAACCCGGTGCCGATAGTCGCGAAGCGCGGCTATCGGCCCATCAACCAAGGAGCACTCACATGAGTGAAGCAACAGTAGAAAACCTCTTCTCAGGAGCAGCATCCATAGGAATGCTGGGCCCGGAAGCTCTGGAAGCAGTCGACATCGAAGATCTCGGCGAGCAGATCCAGGCCGGGCTTGGCATCTCACCTGATGATGTTCAGGCGAGCGAAGTCACTCTGGTGGCACTGCTCATCGACGACTCGAGTTCCATTCGTTTCGCCGGTCACACCGACTTGGTGCGGGAAGGTCACAACCTGATCGTCTCGTCACTGGCGGAAACCAAGCAGAAGGACAGCATCCTGATTCACAATCGTTACCTGAATGGGCAGATTCTGTATCCATTCGTTCAAGTTGGTGACGCCGAACAGATGGATACGTCCAACTACGACCCGGTCGGGGGTACGCCTTTGTACGATCAGGCTGTCGCTCTGCTAGCCACCGTGGCAGCAAAGTGTCAGGAATTTGCCAACAGTGGCGTTCCGGCGCGTGCTGTCATTGCCTGGATTACCGACGGTGCCGACCAGCATTCGCTTAAGTCGGCGCAAGACGTTGCCGTGGTGGCGAAGGATCTCCTCATGCAGGAGACCTTCATCATCATCGGTATGGGCATCAGCGATGGTGGTCAGACGGACTTCCGTGAGGTGTTCCGGAACATGGGTGTTGAGGACGAATGGATTTTGACACCCGGCAATTCACCGAGCGAGATCCGAAAGGCGTTTGCCATGGTTTCGCAATCGTCGGTGCAAGCGAGTCAGGGTGCGCAGTCCTTCAGCGAAACTGCGATGGGTGGCTTCGGGAGTTAATTCCGAAGTCTTGGTTTTTGTTCTTCTCTGGGCAACAGGGAGAGCGTCATGCTCTCCCTTCCCAGATTGAGATTCCTTTTGGAATCTCCTTTATGGAGTGCTTGAGTTATGCTCGAGCCCTCCTCAAGGAGATTTTTTCAGTTCTTTTCAAACATCATATACGTGGAGGTCATCATGACACACACGCTTGACATCAAAGTTGCTGTGGCACAGATGCGCCCCATGATCAGTGCTATTCGTCACAATGTTGACTGTATATTGAAGCAGATTCGGGAAGCGCACATCGGTGGCGCTGATATCATTGTCTTTCCAGAACTCGCCACATCTGGCTATGTTCTGGGCGACCGATGGGAGCAGGAGGCTCTCATTCGCGAGATCGAAGCTCTCGACGAGGAGATCCGTGCAGCAAGCATGGGTATCATTGTAGTTTGGGGTTCAGTTAAAGTCGATTGGCAGAAAATCGGCGAGGATGGTCGTGTCCGCAAATACAATGTGGCGCGGATTGCCGCAAATGGAACGTGGGTATCAAATGGGTTGCTCGACGGGTGGATCCCCAAGACCAACCTGCCCAAGTATCGGATCTTCGACGACGCACGCCACTTCTATACGAGTGCAAATCTCGCAGCGGAGATGGGGTGCAAGGTCGATGAACTGCTCCGGGTTTTCTCGGTTCAGTGTAGGGGCAAAAACCTGTCGCTTGCGCTCACGATCTGCGAGGATCTCTGGGAGGATGAATATCTCACCAAGCCCTCGCGCATTTATGGCGCACAGTGTCCTGATCTGCTGATCGACATCTCGGCCTCGCCTTGGACGGCGGGCAAGTGTATGGCACGTGATCGTATGCTTGTGCGCCGTGTGCAGGACTCGGGTCTCCCGATTCTGTATGTGAACGCTGTAGGACTTGAGAACAACACCAAGAACCTTATTTGGTTCGATGGTGATTCAGCGTTCGTCAATACCGAAGGAGCTATTATTTGGCGTGCACCACAGCACAGTTCAGGGTTGTTCTATGCTGAGCTTGCGGGGACTCAACAAGTAGTTCCCGAGCGGTTGTCCGGCGTTGCCGAGATTCATGGAGCACTCGTTTCAGCCATGCGCGAGTTCTTTGGTCCGTTCAATAGAGTCGTCATCGGATTATCTGGTGGCATCGATTCTGCGGTCTCGGCTGCGCTTTTGGTTGAAGCACTGGGTCCTGAGAAGGTGTTGGCAGTCAACATGCCGACGATGTTTAACTCGACTACGACGCAACGGTTGGCAGCACAGTGTGCAGGAAATTTGGGTATCGAGTATCATGTAGTACCGATACAACAGCTTCTTGATACCCACTGTGCAGCGCTGACTACTGCTGGCTTTACTTATCCGGAGGGTTTAGTTCTGGAGAATATCCAGGCTCGTATTCGTGGAGCAGGTATCCAGGCGACCTTGGCGCAGATGGAGGGTGGCGTGTTTGTCTGTAACGGCAACAAAACCGAAGTGGCTCTCAACTACTTCACGCTGTATGGCGATGGAGCGGGTGCCGCAGCGTTCCTTGCGGATCTTTGGAAGGGGCAGGTTTACGAGCTTGCACGGTTTTTGAATCAGCGTGCTGGTCAGGAACTGATTCCGGAAGGAATCCTAACATTAGTGCCTTCAGCAGAACTCTCAGAAGAGCAGAACGTCGAGGAAGGGAAAGGGGACCCAATCTTCTATCCTTACCATGACAAGCTCCTTCGGGCGTTCACGGAGAGGCGCTGGGACCCAACAACGGTTCTTGCGTACGCGATCGCAAACGATCTTGAGGCACAACTCGGTTGTGAACCAGGAACGCTTGGCGCATTCTTCTCCACTCGAGCGGCTTTTGTAGAAAACCTCGAGTGGGCATGGGAGTGTTACAGTGTCGAGTTTAAACGCGCACAAACACCACCAGTGTTTCTCGCATCGCGTCGCGCCTTCGGTTTTGATCGCCGTGATACGATTTCAGCGGGGTATCTCACGGAAGAGTATCGTACTCTCAAGGCGCGCTATCTGTCTGCCTAACCACGTTATGTTTGAATGCCAGGGGAAAGGATTCCCCTGGCATCTCTCTTAATGCGATATCCATCGCATTAGTGATATGGGCCGAACTTAATTCGACCCATATCACTGTTTCGATGGGAAACAGAGTTCTTTTTAACGTTAATCCTATACACTCATCAGTTGTCCTGCATAAGGCAAGGAGGAGGTCATGACAGACTTCATTCAACGAGTTCTGCGTCCTGAACGCCCGGACTGGATCATTCGTTCACTCTTGGATGTGGACTTCTACAAGTTCACCATGGGGTATTTCATTCATCGTTTTTTTCCGGAGGTACAAGTTACGTTTCGCTTCATAAACCGACACCCGCACATTCCAGTTGCTGAGCTAGTGGACGAGGACGAATTGCGTGCCCAATTGGATCACGTACGTACACTTCGTTTTCGCCGCACCGATATTTACTACCTTCGGGGTATGGATGTCTATGGTGAGGCGATGTTCTCGCGTGAATATCTGGATTTTCTGGCTGGGTTGAAACTCCCGCCCTATACACTGGACCGTCGTGGTGACCAGTACGAGATTCAATTTACTGGCACATGGGCAGAGGTTACTTTTTGGGAAACCATTGCCATGGCAATCGTCAATGAACTTGTATACCGTACTTTGCTACAGGGCATGGCAGAAGACCGTTCCACTGGTGAATCTGGTCTCCAGATTCTATACGCTCGTGCTACCGACAAGCTATACCACAAGTTGCAACGACTTGCGGAGAATCCGTCGATCCATTTTGCTGATTTCGGCAAACGTCGCCGGCACAGTTTTCTGTGGCAGCAGTTTGCCATCGAAATGGCGGAAGAGGTCGTTGGGCAGGGTCTCACTGGTGTCTCGAACACCTGGATGGCTTTCAACAAGGATCTGGTCCCAATCGGAACCAATGCGCATGAACTGCCTATGGTGCTTACTGCACTTGCAGATACCAACAACGCGAAGCGTGATGCGCAGTACATGGTTCTTGAAGCTTGGGGGAATCTGTTTCCGCAGAATGCACTCCGCATTATGTTGCCGGACACTTACGGCACGGAACAGTTCTTCTCTGGAATGTCGGAAGACATGGCTCATGAGGTTTCGCACGCCTGGCGTGGGTTGCGTGGCGATTCCGGCGATTTGGTTGTGGAAGGTGAACGCTACATCAAGTGGCTCACTCAACACGGTGTTGATCCCAAGGAAAAGCTCTACATTCCGTCTGACGGATTGGATGTAGAGGGTATCCTCAAGCTTAACCAAGCGCTCGGCGGTCGTGTTCAACTCGCATATGGATGGGGCACGAAGTTCACCAACGACTTCGAGAGTTGCCATCCACACGGAAACGAACCGGCGGTTGTCAATGGTAAAAAGCTCCATCTCACCTGGGATCAGTTGCTTCGTGGGCATTCATTTGTTTGCAAAGTTGCATCGGCAGACGATAAACCCGCCGTGAAGCTAAGCAACAATGTCAACAAAGCTACGGGTCCTGTAGCTGAAATTGACCGGTACCTGCGTGTCTTCGGCGAGAAAGGACGTCTTCAGCAGAGGGTTGAAGTGTAGGCCTAACGTTCATTTGCGTTCTTTTAACAAAACGCTCCGATTTCGATTGGAGCGTTTTTATAATTACACAGACACACTATGCATGAAGCCGATCACTTTAAATCAATATTCTTTTTGGTTAAAACAATGCTACTCCTTAAGCATCCAAGCAGTTCACGTTTTTCCGTATTCAAACCTTCTTTCAAGAGATACTTTGCGTAGTTTCGTATTTCTATAGAGAATATAGAAATATTTTCCCTTTTCCCCAACAGTGCGTATTGAAATTTCTTGTGTCGTGCAACTTCCTCCTTTATTTTCTCTTTAACTCCAATCTCGTTTATATCAATTTTGTCCAGCAGATATTCAAACTGATTTAGGAGGTCTTTCTCGTTTATGTAACCACATTTACAGTTTTTATCCTTCGATTTCGAACAACCATAATAAACATACCTATGAATGTTGCCGTTCTTTTGCTTCTTGAATTTCTCATCAGCAGTAATTCCAGAGCCACAGAGACCGCAGGTCATTAATTTCGTAAATGCAAACTCCTTGCCTTCGGACCGAACAAATTGACTCTTTATTTGCTTTTGAGCGGCGTCGAATAGCTCTTTGGTGATAATTGGTTCATGCTTGCCTTGATACCAATTACCAGATTTCTTTGGGTACTCAAAAGTACCGTAATAGAAGTGATTTTGAAGAATGACGTAGATATTACTGAGAGTCAGATTCTTGTTTCCGTTTACCGTCCTAAAATTCAAATCAAACTTCAGCCAGTGATATATCTTCCGACCACTCCATTTCTCATAGGCGACCTTTTCATACATCTGCTTGACGATCGGTGCTCGGTCTGGATCAATAAGCGTTTCACACTTTCTGTCCACTCGCTTTTCTTTAAGATAACCAGTCGGAGCGGGCGCTGGCCACAATCCCATTTCTACCCGCGTCTTTAACCCACGTTTTACATTGATACTCTTGTTATCGTTTTCAAGCTTTGCCTGGCTACACAGGATCATCAGAAGGAACTTTTCGTTTGGTGAGTTATGGAAGTGTTGCCCATGCGTTCGTATGTCGATAAGAAATTTCTGATCCATAAGATCGACGACTGACCCTAGATCACCAGCATTTCTGCTCAATCGATCGGGTGCCCAAGCAAGGATGCCGGTATATCGACCTCTTTGTATGTCTTCTAGGATCTCTTTGAAAACTGGTCGTTGTCCCGAATCTTTTGCTGAATGGGCTTCGCGCCTTATATCAACAACATCAAGGTTTTCTCTTTCGGCTATGGCAAGCATTTCTTTCACCTGTGATTCAATAGAAAGTGCTTGTTTCTCATCCTGCTCGGTCGACTTTCTTGCATAGAGCACATACTTTACTTTCTCCACCGGCGTAGCCGGGTGAGACACCACGGGTGTATTGATTTGTGTATTCATAGGCCACCATTGATGCCAGAGATGGTGGGGAAGTAAAGAGCGCTGTCTCCATCTCCATGGCTTAGCAAAATAGGCCTTCTGCGATAGTATAGGGTCGTGGTGTTGTGAGGCACCACGTTGTTGGAGAACTCCCGACAGCGGCCTAACCCTCAAGTGTTTCGCTTGAGATATGGCCTTCAAAACGCTGTAGATAGAAAACCCGTCATCAGGGCGTCTACAGCGTTATAGGGGGAAACTCCTATAGACCCGCAAGGGTTCCTGGTGGCGGGTTTTGTGATACCCGCTTCCTGGATTTATCCGATAAAAGACTCGCATGGAAAATCAGGAAGCAACAAAAAAGAAGATTTATAAGAAATGGTGGTTTTGGGTGATTGTGGTACTTGTGCTTGCGGCAATCGGCAATACAAGCAGTGAGTCTGTGTCGCAAGGCAATCTTCAGTCTGGAGAAGCAATATCTCAACAGCCACGAGAAGCGATTGTGGTCACAGCGCTCAAGTTGTATACCGATTACGATGCAAATGAAGTTGCTGCAGACGCAAAGTACAAAGGCAACCTCGTTCGTGTTTCGGGCACGGTAGGATCTATCGGTAAAGACGTGCTCGACACACCGTACGTCACGCTTTCTGCGGACCAGTACGATTTCAAGTCCGTACAGTGTATGTTCGGTACGAAGGATTCCGCAGTTCTCGCAGAACTCTCAAAGGGTCAGCAAGTAACTCTTGAGGGTGAAGTGTCAGGAAAGAGCCTCACCAATGTTCTTGTACGATCTTGTCGCGTTGTTAACTAGTACCGATCAAACTCGATAAAGTAGATACGTGGCACCGATGGCTGATGCATCATTGCTGACGACACGAGCAGTGAGAACGCGTCTGCCAGGTCATCGTGCTTCTCAACGCCGAAATGGACGATTTGCTGAATAAGTTGTTCTGCGCCCGTGCGTGGGAACAAGATTCGCCCTGATTTAATCAAGCTAGACGTCAACATGAGGCGACTGCGCTTGTCGGCAGTTGGTCGTATCGCCAACACATTAGTGATCCCTTCTTCTTTAAGTTGTTGCGCCAGTGCTTCTTGGTACCCCACATTCTCAATAGCAAATGTGACATTACGTTCTTCATCTTTGTACGTTTGGTGGACAACCTTACACTTCTCAATAGTTTCTGGAAAGGAAAATCGCTTGTTCACTATCTTCGGGAGAATATAGATGTTGTATCCTCCTGATTCACTCTCTACCAACAGTGCGGGTACTATCGCTGTGTAGTCCGCGGTGTCTCGTTTTGAGATAGCTAGATCAATGCCAACCCGTATCTCCATGTGGGTTAGGTATCCACCGAATACCGGCTTCGGTTTAGGAAGTTCATCATAGTAGTGGATCCATTGTGGATGTATAACCTGATCTTCGTCAGGGACGATGTTCAGCAGATACTCGCGTTGCCACGCGTACTCATTGGCAGCCTTGCGCCGCTCCTCTTCCACATCGTCCATGGTTGGATATTTGCCGGGCCAAAGAATAGTTTGACCAACGAGAAGGGCATAGGACTTAAACATCCCATTAATCTTCTCATTCTCTATGTCTTCTTTGAGTCGCATGATGAGCGAATCTTCATGGAGCAAGTTTCCAACTACGATAAGGCGTGTTGTACGGTCGCCCGCAGGGATTACTTCACCGGTAAGCCATTCGTACGTTTTGTTGCGTTCCTCACGCGTTTTGGTGGATGCAATGTCTTCCAAGTCATCACCAATGATAAGGTCTGGACGATATTGATTGTGGCGGAGACCGCGAATACTTTGTTCGGTTGATACTGCAGTAATACGAGCATTGTGTTCTGCAAACACCAAAGACGTTGCGCCCCACTCGTTGCTTTCTTCTTTGAATGGACCCAAGTCATTTTTTAATAGGGCATTGCTCTCAAGCTCTCGGCGTAGGTTCATCATGTGCTGTCTCGCTTGAGCCTGAGTCTGCGACAGAATCAGCACGAACTTCTTTTGTTGTTTTCCGAGAATCGCCCAGAGTGGATACGACATAGTGAATATGGTTGATTTTGCAGACCCACGGAACGCCACCACCACAAGGTTTTTGATATCCTCCCGTTCTGAGAGGTGCAAGAGTTCTCGCTGGAACTCCGCGGTTGGATATTTGATGTAGTGGGCGAAGTAGAAGTGGAAGAAGAACCAGTGGCTTTCTTTAGTTATTGCCGCTCGTACTTTTCGGTCTTTCAGCATCGTTTCCACTAATTTCGGATCGATTGTGTTGTTCTGTTGCACGGTTGGTTTGGTTAGTTGTTAGTGCGCCCGCAAGGCGAAGTGCCTCTCGGACGGTTGATTCTTGCTCGGGGGTAAGCTCTTCTTGTTTCTGGGCGACCTCAACTTCGACGCGGTCCTTGAACTTCGGGTTGCGCTTGCGGAGCCAGAAGGAAATGGCGTGCCAGTTCTTTTCTCGGATTAATACGAGAAGTTGGTTTTCGCTCATGTCGTTTACCAAGGATTCTCCTTCCTCGAGGGCGGTATTCATTGCCTGCTCAAACTCTGGATCCTCTTTTTTCCAGCGATACACGCTGTTGCGGGAGATACCCACCTTCTCGCACGCTACCTGAATGATCGGAACTTTACGGAGCTGGGCGAGGAACACGTCTTTTACTTTGTCTTTCTTCATACGCGTTCAATAACAGCCTTGTTGCTCGTGAGTTTTTCGTACCGCTTAATAGCGAGGTCACAGAACACTGGCTCCAGCTCGACAGCGAATACACGACGTTTCAATTGCTCGGCCGCGATCATAGTGCTTCCAGAACCGGAAAAGCTATCAAGAATGATGTCGCCTGGTTTAGTACAACGACGGATCGCTTTCTCGTGGATCTTCGGTGGTTTCGAGGTCGCGTGTTCGTACTCCTTACCGGAGAGGCGCTTCACCATCCATACGTCGAGGTGATCGAGCGTTTCTTCGATGAGGTTGTTGCCGGTCGTGATTTCCTTATTCAGTACCTCGTTCAGGTTCTGAACGCTCTTCGTAAGGTATGGCTTGCCTCGCACACCATAGACGCAGGGTTCATAGCACTTATTGAAGGCGACGGATGGCACAGGATTCTGTGAGTTCTTAAGCCATAAGCACACGCGCTTGTTCGTGATACCAAGTTCGCGATATAGGTCTTGCATGAGGCCGATATAGATCTGGTCGCACCAGTAGAAGACATGGGTATCGGGCTTTGCGACCGAGAGTGCAGCAATCATCGTCTTCGTGATGAATTCGCGATACTCAGAATCGGAGCGATTATCCTCGACGTTGCCGCCATAATTCTTCTTGCCGCCGATACCGCCGTTGTAGTCCACATTGATGTTGTACGGCGGGTCGCTATAGATCATGGACGCGCGTTCGTTACCAAGGAGACGCGCGAGAACGGCAGGATCGGTAGAGCTTCCGCAGATGAGGCGGTGCTGGCCGAGCGTGATGAGGTCACCGACTTTCGTCTTCGGTTTCTTGATCTGCTTCAGCTCCTTTTTCTCGTCGAAATCATCGTCTTCCGCTTCGAGATTCTCTGTCCATGCGGAAGAGAAATCTGCATCGCTGAACCCAATATCAGTGAGGAGGTCGAGGTCAAACGACTTTAGTTTCTCGAAGCCCCATTCACCGGTGTTCTTATTCAGGCGCAGATTAAGCTCCTTTTCCTTAGTGAGCGGAAGGCTCACGTACACGACGGGGACAGTCTTGTGTCCCAGCTCCTTTGCGGCACGAAGGCGCACGTGACCGCCAATGACGACGTTTTTGCGTTTGGGTGCACTATTCACAATGATCGGATCCACGAGGTTGAAGCGGCTCAGACTCTCTTTCAACTGACCGAGCGCTTCCTTGGAGATCTTGCGTGGGTTGTATTCCGCAGGTTTTAGGTCGCTGACGTGTACATGCACGATATGTAATTCTTTGTCCATAAGCGTTTTTTTGAGTGGCTAATCAACTGGAAGTGCAGACAAACAAAAACGCCCGGGCATCTCTCCGAATTTCTTCGGAAAAATGCCCGGGCGTTCCGGACGTGCTCTTCTAGTTGTTCTTTAGAGTATACCGCACTTTTTCTTTGCCAGTCACAGTTTCTCGAATATGCAAGATTGTATGGGAAAGCTCACAGTTAGGGCAGTGAATCTTGCACTTGTCGCCTGTTTCAATAACAAGAGCGCTGGTTTTCCTACGGTCTCTTCGTAAGAACTCAAACCGATTATTGGTAAGATCTTTGCGGTACAGGGGTGTGCCGCATGTACATCTGCCAAGGCGCGTGACGCGGCCATCCGCATGCTTAACAAGAGGATCCATGGATTATTACTTGCGACGAGATGGCTTTTGCGACAGGGCACTACCAGCGGCGGTTTTGGATGTACGTGACGTACGACCATCACGCAGTGTCTTGCTTGCGGCACGTGCCGCGCGTGGACTGGTGACCTTTGAACGGTTGCTTTTAGGCATAAGTTTACAGGTTAGTTTTAATCCAGTTGGTAATTGATGTCCCAAGCGAAGTGGTCCATCCAGCGACATCACTTGTCACGTCTATGACGAGAGCCTTGTCATTGCGGTCAATGTACGACATAAGTGAATCTCTGAAGTCACTAGCCGACTGGTGTGTTTTGGTAAGGTAAACCGATCGCACTGGCTTTGCCCAATTGGTCTGGGATTCAAGGAATGACCATAGACGGTCGTAGTCCTTGCCAGGCGTCAGTAGATCGTAGGTAACAAGAAGGGTATTCATGCTTGACGACTTTTATGTATAATACGGCCATAACAGGTCGTTATATTTAGTTTATCATATTGGAATACCCTGTCAAACAAAATGATAAGTACGAGATAACAAAATGAACATGAGAAATGAAACTATGCACACACTTGGGGCACGAATTAAGTACTATCGCACTGAGGCTGGATTGTCCCAGCAGAGCCTGGCTGAGACTCTGGGGTACAAGTCAGGTACAGCCATTTCTCTTATAGAGAGCGACGCTCGCGGTGTTGATGCTGACGATATACCGCGTTTTGCTGAGGAGCTAGGGATTACTACGTCCTTATTATTGGGTGAACAATCTGAAGTGCCGAGTTTTTCTGCTGTGCTGAGAGCTGATGCGGAACTTAGCAAAAAAGATAAAGAAGAGATTATAAACTTCTACAATTATGTTAAGAAGCGAAAGTGATGAGCTGTGTTTTGTTCGAGTGGGTGCTGCGCGAAACACTGCGAGGCACGTGCTCAAGAAAGCAAAAATAACAAAGCCCCCAGTACGAATAAATGATCTAGTCTCTGTTTTAGAGGCGGACCACGGAGTGATAATTAAACCGTGGTTATTAGCTGATCATGTCTCAGGATTTCTTTTAGAAGAAAAGGGTCTTGCTGCCATTGCGTACAATTCTGAGCATCATGTGCACAGGCAGCGGTTTACTGTTGCACATGAGATCGGACATCTGTTGCTTGGACACAATCATTGTGGTGGCGAAGGACGAGAATTGAGCGCGAATGAAAAAGAGGCACAGATTTTTGCGGCAGAACTCCTCATGCCATTGAGTTTCTTGAAAAAAGATTTACAAGGCACCAGTTGCGATATCAGTGTTCTAGCCAAGCGTTACTGGGTCAGCAAAAGTGCGATGAGTTGGCGCATTCAAGACCGAGACGTCTTAAAATATATATAATGACTTCTTTACAACGAATGGAATACCTGTTCCCATTTACGAACAGTGTGAGATGGGTTCTTTCCTGAATACAGTGTGGATGTTGAGCTCGCGAAGCAAGACAGAAAGCGGCCAGAAATAGCGCTATCGCTAAGGAGTGATACTCTTAAAACATGGCTAAAGATCAAAACGGCAACAATACTGGAATCGTCTATATCCTTGTGAACGAGGCAATGCCTGGTTATATCAAGATCGGTAAAATCGAGAAAGAAAACAAGATGGTCGCTGATCGTATTGCCGAGCTTTCTACCACCTCGGTTCCAGTTCCATTTGAGTGTACCTACGCTGCGCGCGTTGAACGTGTGAGCGAGGTGGAGCGCGCGCTTCACAATGCCTTTGGAGACTTCCGCAAGAACCCCAAAAGAGAGTTCTTCAGCGTGTCCTCAGAACGTGTTGTCGCAATCCTCAAACTTCTTGCTCTCGAGGACGTCACTCCTTCTCCGGATGTGGGTGTCTCAAAAGAGGATGCTGAGGCGATTGAGGAGGTGCGCGAGCGACGTTCTGCGTTCAACTTTGAAATGGTTCATATTCCCGCCGGTTCCGAACTGACGTTTACGCGTGACGAGAGTGTAACCTGTACGGTCTCTGAAGACCTCAAGCACGTCGAGTTTAAAGGCGAGACAATGTCCCTCTCAAAAGCCGCGAAAGTCGCTCTCGGGAGTAAGTGGCTTGAGCAAGGTCCGATTTATTGGAAGTACAAAGGCGAGATCCTCGACGAACTTCGTCGTCGTCTTGAAGAAGGGGACGACATCGAACCCGGCGAGTAGGTTTTCTATGTTGATCTCGAAGACGACCTTTCAGGAGTTTCTCTTTTGCCCGAAGAATATCTGGTTGAAGCTCCATAAGCCGGAACTCCTCGAGAAATACAAACTATCAGAATACGAACTCCATCTCGTTGAACAAGGCAATGAGGTTGAGTCGGTCACGCGTGGGCGGTTCCCCGGAGGCGTACTTGTGGGAGAAAGCGGTGAGCGAGCCGTTGCTGAAACGGTACGGCTTATGGCAGAGAAAGTCCCGGCCATATTTCAGGCGACTTTCATTCAAGACGGATTCATTGCTCGTAACGACGTGCTCATATACGACAAGGAACATGACCAGTGGGATCTCTGCGAAATCAAGGCGACGAACTCGATTAAAGAGGGTGGTAAGGAGCGTGACCACATTGTCGATATTGCATTTCAGGCCTCGATCCTGCGACGCGCTGGTGTGCCTATAGGCAAGTATCTTCACATGCGACTGAACAAGGATTACATCCGTGCTGGCGATCTTGATATTCAATCCCTTTTCATCATTGAAGACGTCACCGAGGAAGTAACCAGCCGTCTCCCCGAAGTTGAAGAGAAGATGGAAACCGCACGATATTACCTAAACCAAGAGAAGGAACCGGCGGGTGGCTGTGATTGTGTGTATACCTCGCGCAGGAATCACTGCACGACCTTCTCACATTCAAATCCTCATATTCCAGAGTATTCGGTGCATGACATCGCCTACGTCAGCAAGAAGAAACTCGCGAACTTCATGGATCAGCATGTACTCAGTCTTGAGGAAATCGAGGATCCAGACGCGTTTGGACTGACAGATAAGCAGAAGGTGCAGGTACTCGCACACCGCCTTGGCAATCCGATGATCGATACGGACGTGATTGCCAGAGAACTCAACAAGCTTGTTTTCCCGCTCTATTTCCTCGACTACGAGGCGTACGGCCCCGCTATCCCGGTCTTTAACGGATACCGCCCCTACATGCACATCCCGTTCCAGTTCTCTCTGCACGTCCTCCACGAACCGAACGCCGCGCTTGAGCACGTCGAGTACCTCCACACCGAACTCTCCGACCCTTCAGAACCTATTGCGAGGCTGTTGAAAGAACACATCATCGGTGGCACCACTGTCTCTTGGTACAAACCGTACGAGACACGAATTAACCGCGAGATAAGTGAGCGGCTTCCTGAGTACCGTGATTTCTTTGAGCGCATGAATGGTTCTATGTACGATCTTCGAGACATATTTATTGCACAGCACTACGTACACAAAGACTTCAAGGGAAAGACCTCGATCAAGAAAGTCCTCCCCGTTCTTGCGCCGGAACTAAAATACTCTGACCTAGAGATTCAAGAAGGAGCTACCGCCTCGAAGCTCTGGTGGGAGATGATTGCGCCGAGCACGGATGAGGCAATAAAGAAGGCGACCGAAGAGAACCTCAAGAAGTACTGCGGCCTCGATACCTACGCTATGGTCGCCATTTGGAGGCACTTGAGCGAGCTATAAAGATTTTTCTCCTCCTGAAGAGGATCTGTTGAGATTGCTAGAGAAAGCTAAAAAATAAAACGTCGCCTCGGAAAGAGCATTGACAGATAGATTATCTAATATATAGTCTCATAGGACTAAGGCCGGTCTTTGTCATCATGACTCTGGCTGTACCACTTTGCTTTATGTCCGTAGCTACGGAGGATCCACCTATGGATCGCAATGAAGAGGCCTCCGGGGCCGAAACCGGAATGCTGACGCTGTGCGGTGTCCAGGGCTGTTGCCCGACCGTCGACTTCACCAATCCCAACGAGATCGTCCTTCGCGACGACCATGGCGGGAAGGTTCGGCTCACGCAGGCCGAATGGGGCGAGCTGAAGCAGTTCGTCCGTCAGCCCCCGCAGGGCTGATCAATCACATCGTGCACGATGCGGCCAGGCCCCCAGTCGGAAGATTGGGGGCTTTCTCTCATCTTAAATCTCCAAGGAGAAGTTAAATGTTCTCAAGGTATCTCTGCACTCGTGAACGAGATGGGGTGGTGGCCGTGTTTCATGAGCTGCATCCTAATCCTGTTTACGTTACGGCATCCGAGTGGCGTGCGTATCTTTCTGGTGGAACCCTGAGTGACCTACTTGAGTCACAACTGCAAGAGCAAAAGCTCATTGTCAGTGGCGAAGCCGAAGACAATCGTTCGTTTGCCGTTGCTGAAGCTCGCTTGCTTGAAAAGCTGCAACACGTGACCATTCTGTACCTAATGACCGCACAGGGATGCAATGCCAAATGCGGATACTGTCCGGTACCGGATATCGCAAAAAGGTATGGAGTAAGTCTCCTTACCACTGAAGCCGCGAAAGCGGGTATCGACTTGTGGCAACTTCACTTAGAAGATGTCTTTGATGACAATCGCGATTACTTCGTGATCTTCTACGGAGGTGAACCTCTGCTCAACAAGCCGGTCATCGCGGCGTCGCTGCGGTATCTTGAAGCACAGAAGGCGGCAGATAAGCTGCCGAAGCGAGTTCAATACATGGTGGCGACCAATGGTCTTCTCATCGACGATTCATTCGTGGATCTTTGTCTTGAACACCAAATGTCGGTAGCAGTTGGACTCGATGGTGATGCGCAAGCCAATGATGCGCTCAAGATTGATGTTGAAGGACGTCCTACGTTTGAGACGATCGTGTCGGCTATTAAGCGACTCGTCGCTGCTGGCGTACCAACTTACGCGTCATGTAGCATTACGCCGTTTAACCTCGATCATGTCGATGAAATGTCCGCGTTATTTAGAGAGCTTGGGGTCAAGAAATTTGGCTTCAACTTTCTGCGTGGTCAAAAACTCGTTGAGCTCGTAGGGGCAAATGGTGTTGGGTCGTACTATCGGAAAGCTGCAAAGGCAATTATCCGTCATGCTCGAAACCAAGCCGAATCTGGATTCGAGTTTCAGATGGAGAAAAAGGCACTGGCGTACTCGCGGGGTGATTTCTTCCCACTTGACTGCACGTGCTATGGAAGCCAGTTGGTTATTCAGCCCGATGGGCAGGTTTCCAACTGCCCGTTCTTCAAGGCTCGGCTTGGTGATGTGCAGTCACTCGGTGCTGATTTCCGGATTGGTGATCAGCCGATCGTGCAGGAATGGAGGCGTCGTCTCCCGATCTATCACTCAAGTGATGCGAAAGCATTGTCTGGCGGTGGTTGTGCGTGGGGAATGGTCAGTCAAAATCTCAACCCTTCGGTCACCGATGTTGGTAGCCGAATCTTTGCAGAGGAGGTTCTCGATGAGTTTATCTGGAATACCTACCGAGTTCGCTCATGAGCAACCTCGGATAGCAATCATTGGAGGTTCGGGTATGTGTTTTTTTCCTGAACTTTCGGAATCTTACCGAGTGCGGCCATTAACTAAGTACGGTTTCCCATCTGATTACATCAGAGTGTGCCGTTATGCAGATCAGATGGTTGCGTTCTTGCCTCGTCATGGGGAGCAGCACTCGCTCGCTCCGCACAAGGTTCCGTACAAGGCAAACTTGTCTGCGTTGCGAGATCTTGGGGTAGAAACGGTTGTGGCTACCTGTATCGCAGGCAGTCTCAAGGAAGACATTCCGCCTGGGAGCTTCGTTATTCCAGATCAATTCGTGAATCTCACGTGGGGTCGGGATGATTACGTCGAAGCTGACGGGGGGAAGTTCATGCATCTCCCGATGGCTGAGCCGTATTGTGCGGAAACGAGGCAATTGGTTGCACGCGCAATGAGGTCTCTAGACATTGTGCCAGTGAATCAAGCGACTGCAGTGGTGATTCAAGGCCCACGTTTCTCAACGCGGGCTGAAAGTCAGACATTCATTCGCAATGGTTGGGACATTGTCAACATGACCCAGTATCCGGAGTGTTACTTGGCTCGGGAGCTTGGTCTTTGTTACGGCTCGTTTGCTGCCATAACCGATTACGATGTTGGCGTCGATTCATGTCTCTCAATGAGTCCTGGGCATATGGACGACGTGCTCAAGATCTTTCAAGACAACATCGTCAAGACGAAGCAAGTGCTTCAACACCTACTCGAACAGGTGGCAAATACTCCGGTTCAATGTCGGTGTTCACGAGAAATTGTGAGGTCGTACTATGAGCAGGGGTAATTCTCACACCCCGCTGGTTTAACAACCAGCGGGGTGTTTTTGATTGCCAAATAACGATTTTTATTGTACTGTGTCGACCAGACAATGTACCTTCGACAGTGGTACACTCTCAAACAATTCAGGAGTATGAGTATGTTAAAAGTAAGCAATCTACATAAGAGTTATGGTGCCACTGTCGTGTTCTTCGACATTTCGTTCTCGCTCGAGCGAGGACAGAAAGTGGCATTGGTCGGCAGTAACGGAAGCGGGAAATCAACCCTGCTCCGTATGATTGCTGGCGTTGAGAAAAAGGACGATGGGGACATCGACTTCTCGAAGCATGCCTGCGTTGGCTATTTGCCACAGGACACGAGCACTATCGAAGACTTACCAATCCGTGATTATTTGCGGAAAGTGGCTGGTGTCGATGTTATCGAGTCGCGCATGCACGAGCTGTCGCAGAACCTTGAAGATAAGGCTGCAGCAGAGGAGTACAGTGACCTGCAGGAGGTATATCTTCATCTCGATGGATACGCATTTGAACATCGTATGGAGATGGTGTTGGCCGGCTTCGGCCTCTCCGACGTCGGTCTTGAACGTCGCGCATCGCAGTTGAGCAGTGGACAGAAGTCGAAGGTTACTTTGGCCGGCATTCTTCTCAAGGGTGTCGATGTCCTATTGCTCGATGAACCAACCAACAATCTCGACCTGCCCGCTTTGGTTTGGTTGGAAGATTATCTGCGTAAGTCAGAGGCAACGGCGATTATTGTGTCCCACGATCGTCGCTTTCTTGATCAGACGGTGCGGAAAGTCTTTGAGCTTGATGCGAGCACCAACACACTCAACATCTCAGGAGGTACTTACAGCGACTATCTTGCAATGAAATCGAAGCGCTTCGCGAGACAGCTTCAGGAGTTCGAACAACAACAGGAGGAAATCGGTAGACTCTCTGAGCGAGCTGGTCGTCTCCGGTCTAGTTCGGACAAGGGGTCTAACTGGAAGGGATCCGACAACGACAAGTTTCTACGTGGCTTTAAGCAAGATCGGGCTGGCCGTTCGGCCCGAACAGCAAAGTCGATTGAAAAACGTATCGATCGTATTGATCGTGTTGAAAAACCAATCGAACGTGATCCTCTCAGGATCGAGCTGAAAGCCCAGGAGTCCCCGAGTTCATGTGTGATAACACTTTCGGATTTGGTCGTGGGGTATAAGGATGGGTTCCAAGCCGGTCCACTTTCCCTCACCATCTCACCCGGAGTCCGTGTCGGCATCATGGGTCTAAATGGGAGCGGGAAGTCGACTTTGCTCAAGACCATTGCAGGGGAGCTGTCCCCAGTTTCTGGTTCAGTCGAAATCGGTCGTGGCCTCAAGTTAGGCAACATGATGCAGGAACACGAAACCCTGCCTCGTGACATGACCGTGCTCGAATGTGCCATGAAGCGGATGGGTTTGGCGACGCAGGGTACATTTGCACATCTGGTCAAGTTCGATCTTTCGGAAAGCCAGATCCGTCAGCCGATTAGCAACTTGAGTCCAGGCGGGAGAGCTCGTCTCTTGTTGGCGATTTTCGCAGCAACTGCAGTTAACGCGTTGTTGCTCGATGAGCCAACTAACCATCTTGATCTTGAAGCGCTTGAGGCACTCGAAGAAGCTCTAGAGACATATCAAGGGACGGTAATCTTGGTGTCTCACGACCGTTACTTTCTGGAGACCGCAAAGCTCGATTTGGTGTACGTCTTGTCGGATGGAGTCTTCACAAAGATTCCTGATTACACTGTGTACGTCAAAGAAGCGGAAGCGCGCGCAGAGCAACTACTACGTTCGTTGTAAGCAATATTGGCCCGGGAATTACGAAAGTGATTTCTGGGCCATTTTTCTATATAATCTGTACATGCTGAACTTAGACAACCTGATTTTACAAATACAACACTCCCAAAAGACACTTTTTATCCTGTGTGGTTTTCCTTATGCAGGTAAGTCGTATGTGGCAAGTACAGTGTGCGCACAAACAGATATAGCGTTTGTGAGTATTGATGAAATCTTCCACGCACGTGGATTTGATTGGAATACCGACACTCTGCCAAATGCAGAGGAATGGGCGCAGATATTTGACGAGTCATTCGAAAGAACAAAAGACCTGCTCGCACAAGGAAAGAATGTACTCTATGACTCGACCAATCAAACAGTGGAGAGTAGAGATCAATTGAGGAAGGTTGCTGATTCTGTTGGTGCGGATGCTAGGGTGGTATACGTCAAAACAGCAGTGGAGACAGTCTGGAAGCGTTGGGAAGACGCTCGAGAAAACCAACATCGCTCAGTGGTGGGTAGGGAGCTGGTACAAGCGACCATTGATATGTTTGAAGAACCTGCAAAGGCGGAGCAGGTGCTAATCATTGAGAATTAAGTGACAGATCAAAGATTCGTTTCTGTGTCACTTTTGTAACTTTTGATGCGTTCGAGACGCGTTAATTACAGTATCTCCATAAAGCGATACAATGGTGTTATGGAGAAAGAAAAGAAGTTCGTTATCCGCTGTAGAGCGATTATTGTGCACGAAGGAAGGCTGCTGGTAGTGCGTCACGCGCACGATACCAGTTTTGCTGCTCTTCCAGGCGGTCACTTGGAGTGGGGAGAGGATGCAAAGGAGTGTATGAGTAGAGAAATAGTAGAAGAATTGGGAGTAAGGCCGGAGATAGGTAGATTGTTGTATATCAATACTTTTATTGATGGCGTGGACACACAGCCCATAGAGTTCTTTTTTGAGGTGTTAAACGGTGCAGATTATCTAAACAGCGATAATTTGGCTCGGACACATGCCCATGAGATTTCTGAAATAGTTTGGGCAAGCCCAACTGATGATATAAAGATACTTCCCGAGAAAATGGGAGCAGATTTTAAGAGAGGCAGACTTTTTTCTGATGAGATTCGATACCTTAAGGGTTAAGAAAAAAGATGCGCTCGAGACGCGTCGTTTGGTTGAGGTAGAACATAGTCAATCGGACTAACTCAGGCTTGACCGATAAAAGTTCGAGCTCGAGACGGCCAGCCAACTCGTGCAAGGTTCTCGCGCTCTAAACGTGTCGCTTAGCAAAACAATCTGAAGCGGTATAATGATCAAGTTATGAAAATAGAGATTCGGAAAGATGATTTAGTAGAAGATCTACACGGCACGAAAGTGGCAGACCCGTATCGTTGGCTCGAAGGTAATCCCAATGAGCCCGAACTATATAAATGGCTCATCGAAGAAGCGTCTGTTGCGTCTCAGTATTTCTCCTCACTCCCGATAAGAAATGTTCTTCGCAATGAACTTAAAAATCTCGCCGAATTTGAATCAGTAAGCACGCCAATCGTTCGCGGTAATCGTTATTTCTATACTAAACGAGAAGCGAAGCAGGATATGCCGGTGCTCTATGTTCGAGAAGGTCTGGAAGGGAAAGAGCGTCAACTTATTGATCCAAATTCTCTGTCTCCAGATAAAAGCACTGTTCTCTCGGGCTGGATTCCCGATCGCGATGGAAAGTGGATCTCATATGGGCTCTCAAAGTCAGGAAACGATAAACGGGCGTTACATGTATTGAATGTTGACACGGGCGATATTCTTCTTGATTCCATATCTGACGACGTCTATCCAAGCATGAGCGCATGGAACGCGGATGGTACGGGTTTTTGGTATATACGACGAGATCCTGAGGCTCAAAAAGACGAACTCAAATTTCATAAAAGATTGTATTTTCATAGGCTAGGAGAGGTTTCCGATGAGGATGCATATATATGGGGCAAAGGATTTGCGAAAGAATGGCAGCCGTCGGTACAGCTCTCTCATGATGGAAAATATTTGCTTGGAACCATTTGGGGTCAGGAAAATGGAGAGCATTGGTCTGAGATTTATATTAAGAAAGCTGATAGTGAATCAGATTTTATACTCGTACTGGAGCGTGTTCCTGGTGCAAAGCATCACGGGCACATTCACCGAGATGTACTATATGTGAGTACAAATCATGGTGCGCCACACTTTAAACTCATGGCGACACTTCTCGATAAGGCGCTTGCAGGTGAACCTGAGTTTACCGACCTCTTACCCGAGACTGATGACTTGCTCGCAGGATTTAAGTTCATTGGCGAGAAGCTCTTTATTGAATACATTCACAATGTACAGTCCATCTTGAATGAATATTCACTTTCTGGAAATTGTGTACGGAGCATTAAACTTCCTGGCATAGGCACTTTAGGTGGAATGTCTGGAGAATCTGAAGGTAGAGAGATGTTTTATTTGTTTACTTCTTTTGCGTACCCACCAACGATTTTTCGAATGGATATTGAATCGGAAGAGGTAACTGTATTTCATACAGTAGAGCCAACTTTCAACATACATTCAATTACTACCGAACAAGTATGGTATCCATCAAAAGATGGGACAAAAATACCAATGTTTCTCGTGTACAAGAAAGGTCTGCAAAAGAACGGAAACAATCCAACCATGCTTTATGGGTATGGGGGATTTGATATCAGTCTTCGTCCTGCATATACCATCAATCCCATACCACTTATTGAGCGCGGGGGTATTTACGCGGTAGCCAATCTTCGCGGCGGCGGTGAGTTCGGGCGCAAATGGCACGAGGCCGGAATGAAGCAGAACAAGCAAAATGTATTTGATGATTTTATGGCGGCCGCTGAATTCCTAATCGCACAGAAGTACACTTCAAGAGACAAGTTAGCCGTCATGGGCAGCAGCAATGGAGGGCTTCTTGTGTCTGTACTCGAAACGCAGCGACCAAATTTAGTGCAGGCTGTAGTATGTCGCGTACCAGTCTCAGATATGTTGCGCTTCCACCTTCATCATGGTGGCCGCCATTGGATTCCTGATTTCGGGGACCCTGGTAATGCGGGCATGTTTAAGTATCTTTTAGGATATAGCCCCTATCACAACATACGAGATGGAGAGAAATATCCTGCGACACTCATCATGACGTCAGATGGCGATGATCGCGTGCACCCGCTTCATGCGTACAAATTAGCTGCACGCCTTCAAGAGGCGAACGCATCAGAGAATCCTATTCTCATGCGTGTGGAGATGAAAGCAGGACATGGCGGAGCATTTGCGGTTTCGCGTGCAGTGGAACAAGAAGCAGATGTGTGGAGCTTTGTGTTTGATCAACTGAAGGTGGGGTAGGTGGTCGTGTGGTGTCCATAGTAATTTTTGGTGTGCTCGAGACGCGTCGTTTGGTCTGGGTAGAAGATAGTCAATCGGACTAACCCAGGCTTGACCGATAAAAGTTCGAGCCCGAGACGGCCAGCCCGAGTTCTCTACGCTTCACGAGCGTACGAGGAGGATCGTTACGTAGGTGATTAAATCTATCCTGCAATTGGTATATCTGTTGAGTATCGTAGTTAGTGATAAACCACCCGAACTCGAGTGTTTTTCAGCATATAATCTCAAGGAATAGCTTCATTTTATGACCTCATACAATAAATTGGTGCGGGACGGAATTCCAGAAATGCTGGATAAGAAGAACGTGGCGTATGAGAAGCGTATTGCCAACCATGAAGAATACAAAGTAGAGCTCATAAAGAAACTGGATGAAGAGTCAATGGAATTCGCTGAAGCAGGGGAAGTAGAGGAACTTACTGATGTACTTGAGGTTATTGTTTCACTCCGTACGCTTCCAGAATATGAGCATGTGGAAGTACTTCAGGAAGCGAAGCGGCTAGAACGAGGAGGCTTTGAGGGGAGAATCATACTAAAGGGAGAAAAATAATGGCATGCTACACTTTCCAACAAGTATATGGACATCTTGATCAGTCTTGGCATATTTGTGGGGGCGCTCGTAGCGCTGGTAAAAGGAGCTGACTGGGTACTGCATTCCTCGCAAAAGATTGGATTGGCACTCGGAATGCCTCCATTTTTAGTAGGTGTACTTATTGTTGGATTTGGGACTTCTGCACCAGAACTGGTTTCTTCTGTAGCAGGCATGCTGAAGGGTGTTACTGAGATTCCAGCTGCCAATGCAATAGGTTCAAACATTGCCAATATATTGCTTGTCGTCGGCGTCGCAGCTTTGTTCTCAAAGAAGACACTAACCATAACAAAGAATTTAATTGATCTGGAGATACCACTTCTTGTTATAGTTACGTTGTACTTTTTTGGAGTTGCATATGATGGGATAATCACACGTCCGGAATCATTTTTCTTGCTTATAGGTTTTGTTTCATACTTAGCGTACTCATTTTTTCATAGTGACGATGTCGCAAAGGAGGAGGGAATGCAACGATCCAAGCTGGCCTTTACTGACGGAGTATTGCTCCCATTTGGTTTCGTACTGTTAATAGGTGGTGCCAAGTATATGATTGATGCCGTTATAATGCTTTCCGCATCTGCAGGTATATCTGTTGGAGTAATTACTGTCTTTGCTGTTGCACTCGGTACCTCTTTGCCTGAGCTTATTGTTTCCATAAGGGCAGCACGCACAGGCCATGGTGAACTTGCGATTGGGAACATCTTCGGCTCAAACATTTTCAATCTTCTGCTTGTGGTTGGAGCTTCTGGAGTTGTTGGTACTCAGTATCTTGACGTGCCGACTGTCGCCATTGCACTGCCAGTTCTCTTGGGTACGACACTTCTATTTGTCATCTCAGGTATATCAAATAAAATCCACAAATGGGAAGGGTGGTTCTACCTGCTTGTATACATACTCTTTATTGTGAAATTATTTGGCTGGGTATAGCTACCTTATAGTGTCCAATTAAAAAACCCGCAGTGTGCACTGCGGGTTAACTTTATTTAGAGTATTCATGCTTGTTAAATAACTCACGGAGGGCCAGATACGCCTGTTTCGGAGTGTACACAAGCCTCATGGCGAACCGCTCATCATTTAACTCACGGTACTCCAGTCCGAGTGTGTTCAGTTCCTCTTCAAGTCCAAGTGAATGTTCATCATTAGGAATCTCAATATAGGCGAAGTACCGTACAATCGGAAGTAAATTCTCCTTTAAGAACATTAGACAATTGGAAGCATCACGCTCTGTAGCATCACCATCAGACGCTTGAGTTCCATATACATCCCATGCAGATTGAGGGAACCGCTTATTAGCAATTTCTCGCATAAGATGAAGTGCGGGGAATACTCTAGTGCCTCCAGTCTTAGTGCCGTAGAAGAATTCATCTTCATCTACTTCTTCAGCTTCGCTCGTATGACGGATGAAGATAATTTCCACACGCTCATACTTTCGTGAAAGGAAAAGATACAGTAGTGCAAAGAATCTTTTTGCTAAACCCTTCTCGCGTTGTCTCATGGATGCAGAAACATCCATGAGACAAAACATAACCGCCTGATTTATCAGTTTTGGTTCTGGAGCGCGATGTCGAAAACGCAAATCCACCTCATCAATCCAAGGAACGTTTTTCAGTCGTGTTTCCAAAAGAGCAATTTCCTCATCGTTCCCATCAGTCTTTTTGAGTTCTTCAATTTCACGTCGCAACGCTCCTTTTGCAGCTATGCGTCGAGCAAGAGCGTTGGTACGCGAGCGAGGAATGGAAAGATTGGCGATAGCGCCACGTGGCGTATAGCCGGAACGATGAAATACCATCTCGCTTGTGCTCATAAGAATTTCCCGAGTTAAGCGAGGGAGTTCCATGTCGCGAAAGTAGACATTCATGAATTCGTCACGAGAAAGAGTGAAGGTGAAATCATCCTCGCCATCACCATCACCATGCTCATTACCTTCTTTACTGTGTTGGCGTTTGATTTTATCGCCAGCCATGAATTCCTTGTTGCCCGGATGTACGGTATTTTTGTCACCACCCGTGGAAGCATTGTGAAAAGTTGGTTCTCTCAAGTCTTTGGTTGGGATGTGCACATCGCCAGCGCGATTTAAGTCAGTAATGGAACGTTCGTTCGCGATCTGTTCTACTGACCGTTTAATTTGTTTCTTAAAGCGCCTTAAAAGACGCGCTCGGTTCGTGGCGCTTTTACCTCGTGGGTTCGTGCGCCGATCTATGATGATGTTTTGCATGACACCCTCCTTGTAAAGGTACGTAGAAAACTGGAGAAAACCTACCACTTAGAAAAGACAAAGTAAATGTATGGCGCATTTGCTATAGTAGTGGGTATATATGGTAGACCCAATCTTTTCTGAATCTGTACCGCGAGTTCTTGCAGAATTAGATACCAACGAACAAGGATTATTGCCCGAAGAAGCTCGCGCACGCCTTTTGGCTCATGGAGCAAATTCATTACCAGAACCAAAAACGGATGGCGTATTAATTATATTCGCTAGACAATTCACAAGTCCGTTAATTTATGTGCTCGTAGTTGCTGGGATAATACTTGCTTGGCTAGGTTCGCTCTCTGATGCAACAATAATCGCAGTAGTGCTAGTGTTCAACGCTATTGTTGGGACAATACAAGAGGGGAAAGCACAAAATACACTACAAGCACTTAGACAATTTGTTACAACTAAGGCCACGGTACTTCGTGGAGGAAAAGAATTTATCATTCCTGATACGGATGTTGTGGTTGGGGATATAATTCTTCTTTCAGAAGGAGAAAAGGTTCCGGCAGATGCATACATCTTGAGTTTAGAAAACTTAACCATTGAAGAAGCTGCTCTTACAGGAGAATCCACACCGGTACATAAAGAATTTCTGTTAGATGGATCAACAGATAAACATAACCCTACGCACCGACTACTTCGTGGGACGACAGTCGTGGCTGGTTCTGGTACTGCGGTAGTTACCGCTACTGGCGCAAATACTTTTATTGGCACAATCGCAAAAGATCTAAGTGTAATTCATACAGATATTCCTCTGGAATCACAAATACGTGCGCTTTCACGAATCATTGTTCTTGCTGTTTTGGGGATAAGCATAGTGTTGTTTACGGCTGGCTTGTTCGCCGGTGAAGAACCTAGCGTACTTTTTGCTACTGTTGTATCAATAGCGGTTGCTGTAATTCCAGAAGGACTACCTATTGTAGTAACACTTGTACTCGCTACTGGAGTTTGGCGCATGAGTCGTAGAAACGCACTAGTAAAACGCTTAGCTGCCGTGGAAGCATTAGGACAAGCAGAAGTAATTGCAGTAGACAAGACAGGTACATTAACCAAGAACGAGATGTTGGTTGAAAGGGTATATGTTGGAGACACCCATTATTTTGTGAGCGGTTCGGGGTACGAGCCAGTTGGTACTGTGCGAGTAGATGGGAAAGAGACAGCGCCAGAGCATCATCCAGATTTATTGCATATTGCTACTGCTTCCGCACTCTGTTCAAGTGCACACGTGCTTTTTTCTGAAGAAAATAAACAATGGCGAGTAACAGGAGACCCTACAGAGGCAGCGCTTGTTGTGTTCGCTAGAAAACTCGGTTTTACGCGCGACAAGCTGGAACATGTTGTGCCAAAAATAGCAGAATTACCATTTACTTATCAGCGCAAGTATCACGCCACACTTCACCAGTGCGATGATTACAAAAAATTAACTGTAATAGGCGCCCCAGAAGTCGTTCTTGCTTTGTCCAATAAAGTCTGGCAGGCAGATGGTAAGAAGCTCATGCTTACGAAGAAACGTCATGAGGAATTTATAAGTACACTCACATCACTTTCTGAACAAGGACTTAGGGTGGTAGCGGTGGCAACAGCAACATATAAGCACCATACACTTGATGAATCATATATCGGGAAGCTTTCGTTTGGTGGATTTATAGCAATGAAAGACGGGCTCCGTCCGGAAGTTCCAGAAGCAATGCAAAAAGCGCATGGTGCTGGTATACGCGTTGTGATGATTACAGGTGACTATGAAGGCACCGCAAAAGCAATTGCAAAAGAGGCTGGTATTTTCACGTCTGGTGACCGAGTATTGTCTGGGGTAGACATAGAACGCTTCACCGACCCAGAGTTAGCTCAGGAACTTGAAGGAGTGACGGTATTTGCGCGGGTGACTCCTGAGCACAAGATGCGCATTATTCAGGCGTATCGCGCTCGCGGAGAGATTGTTGCCATGACCGGAGATGGAGTTAATGACGCTTCGTCTCTCGCTGCCGCTGACCTTGGGGTTGCCATGGGGAAGGTGGGGACAGAAGTTGCAAAAGAGGCGGCAGACATTGTGCTTTTGGATGATAATTTCGGAAGCATTGTTTCGGCTGTGGAAGAAGGGCGCGGGATCTATCGGACTGTCAAGAAGGTAATTTTATATCTTTTCTCGGCAAACACGGGAGGAGTGCTTGCTATTTCCGGAGGTATTGCGTTAGGCTTCCCTCTCATTCTTTTGCCGGCACAGATCATTTGGCTCAATTTGGTAACGGACGGTCTCTTGGATGTGGCACTTGCTATGGATCCGCACGAAAAAGGCTTACTTAAAGGACGTGTTAAACGCCCTGGAAAATATCTTGTTGACCGGCTGATGGCGGTGCGTATATTTGTGATGGCCGTACCTATGGCTATCGGAACACTTCTGCTCTATAGCCACTTTATAGGTGATGTAGCAAAGGCAGGCACTTTGGCACTTACTACACTTGCTGTTGCGCAGTGGTATAACTTTTGGAGCTGCCGTTCAGAAGATCGTTCTATATTCACAATGAATCCATTTTCAAACAAATATATCGTTGGAGCGATTATTACTATTGTCTCACTGCACATTGCTGCAGTGCATATGGAGTTCTTCAACAATATATTGCACACGGTACCGCTCACACTCTCCGAGTGGGGACTGGCGCTACTCGTGGCCCTGCCGGTTGTCTTTGCTGAGGAATTCAGAAAACTCTTGGTTCGCACCAGATTCTTTCATATACGCTCGGCGTAACCAGTTCGAAGGAATGTAATATATCTTTAGTACTTGCAATTTATATACAGCTGTGCTATAGTTTCGGATAGTTGAATTGAGGGCATGCTGCCTGCATTTCAGATCTTTCTATCCTAAAAAAGGAGGCGTCTAGTGCCTATTCCAGCGAATGATAAGATTCGCTGGAAAGAGCGAATCGCAACTGTGGCCTTGGGTCACAGCTTTAAAGAAGCGGAAGAGTTTTGGTTTGACTGGGTTCTCTACCCGTATGTGATTGCCGTTCACGGCTCACTATTGGGAGGTCTGGCCATGATGGCTCTTTCTGCTCTCTCTAGTTACAGCTACATTATTTTGTATGACTGGTCGCGGACGGACTGGCTTGGGCTTGAACTGCTTAAGCAAATCCGTGAGGGGAATGAGCCTAAAAGTTGGTGGAGAAAGGTGATACGCAAAGCCCAACAAGGCCGACTCGGGAATACAGTAGTGTTTCTTATCCTGTCGATCCGGAAGGACCCGTTTGTAACTACTGCGTATCTACGTCGTGGAAGCGGACTTTACAACGGCATGTCACAAAGGGATTGGAAAATCTTCTTTGCAAGCGTTGCTGTGGGTAATCTTGTATGGACCGGCTTCGTCAGTGCCACCGTTGAGGCCTTCCGTGGATTGTGGCAGATCCTAGGATAAACACCCGTATTTTTTTTACGGGTGTTTTTTTGTGGTACCATTTTATATTATGGTCAATTTAGGCAAGAAGGACGGGGCACCTCTGTTACAGGGAAAGAGTTCACTACTGAATAAGGTTCTCTTTGGAGTATTTTTTCTTTCCGTAGCAGTGATCGTGGCTAACAATTACTATCAGTACGCCATTTTGAAAAATTATGACATGTATATTGAGGTGCAATGTGATTTCAGTACAGAATCGGGATGTATCCGCCGAGATTGTAATGAGGAAGAGTGTCCACCAAATGAGCTTGAGAGTTATAAGATATACAAAATAAAAGCCAAGGACCTTGCTTTTTGCCAAGACGGAACATGTTACGAAGAGTGTGCCAACATGATTATTTCTTGCGAAGCTCAAGCACTTGAAGAATGAGTTACGCATGAAAGAGGCCGAAATGCAGAATATTCTCAGCTCCCGTGGCAATTTCAATACAGGGATTTACACTTCACTGACTGAGGCGGTCTCAGAATTTGCCCGTAGACAAAAAGATCCAGAGCTCATAGCACGCGTAAAAGAATATATTGGAGCAGGTGGTATACCCCCTATTCTAGAATCTGGACAAGAAGTACCGGCTGTGATTTTTAGGCAAGTTTGTTCGCCAAACTACGAAATTAGGCGGTTTATAAATATTGCGGAGTTGGGGGACTTGAAACCTGTATTTTGGGAGTACCATTCAGACAAATATGTAACCAACAATACCGACAAATATTTTCTGGGGAAAATCACTTTTCATGGACAAGGAGATAAAGATGGGCATCCAGAGGAGTTTGAAAAAATAATTGATTTTCAAAAATATAATGTCAGATTGAAAACAAGACTGATCCGTATGGAGGAGAAAGTAGGACACAACAGCGGGATGGAGGATCCCGAAGAGTCGCAGAAGCGTGCGCGCCCTGTGTCCAGTTTCGAGAACGAG
>JBFJWB010000002.1:0-45335 GCA_041623915.1 Minisyncoccia bacterium
CTTCCACTACATCTAATTGATCTGCCTGTAGATTGTGTTTTTGCTCAATACTCTCAGTAAGCTTTTCAATAGACCCATTAGTGAGGTATGTCTGCAGTGCTTGCGGTACAGTTTGGAAAACTCTCTTTAGAGACTCTATAGGGAAATCTTCTGGGGCTTCTTTCATGGCTTAAGTTGGTTGGCTCGCATCTTTTTTATCGTCACTTTCTGCTTCCGGTTCAGGCTTATTTTTTGTAGCAAGTCTCAAAGCGTCCAGTATAACATCAGCCTCCCGCTGATCTTTTGTCTTATTGGCATAATCATTTATCTTTTTCTTGGATTCACTCAAGCTTTCAGTTATGAAGACTTCAGGTACCCAAGAAGGCGTTAATCTGTCCGCATACTTTCTCTGTTCATGCGCGGCGCTAGACGCTTTTTTGTTTTCTTTTACAATGGCGTCTAAATCTTTAGTGGCTCTGTCAAGTTCTGTAGAATGCTTTAATAATTCTGCAGTCGCAGTCTCAATAGGCTCCTCAAGCTTTTCCAACTCCTTTTGAGCATCTTTAAGTGTGGACACTTGCTCATCTAGCTCAATGCGAGCGGTCTTGATAAGTCCTTCACGGTCTTGTGTATAAACTTTCTGTGCTTCTAACTGCTCTAGTTTTTCACGCGTCTCTTTAAGTTTTGTTGACCTTATATCCACTTTAGTTTTAACAGCTTCAATACGGGCATTATTCACAGGGTCTGTTTTCAACCGCTCTAGTTTTTCACGCGCTGCATCATGTTCTTTCTCTTTTTTTGTCTTAAGGTCTGACCCCTCCCTCTCTTTTTTTTGCTCCTCTTCGGTCAAATCACGATCTTTAAATGATTTTGCATAATCCACGCGACTTTCTATTGCTTTCTTTTCGGTCGCTACAAAGCCACCCTTGCCACCTCCGCTACCAACAGTAAAGCCAGCCTGTTTAGAAAGTGTTTTATCAACTCCCTTTACGATACCAGAAGACCTTATGTCAAAACTTGCGCCAGCAACTTTGCCAAGAGTACTGGTTGTGAGCCGCCCTATAACAGGTTTAGAAGCCAGCTTAGATTTCAATGCCCAATTTTGGAGATATTTTGATCCTGCACCAAGGGTATTCCTTCCAACCAGTGCAGGCGCCCCAAAAGCAAGTGCAGACCCAGATAATTTGTTACCTAGAGTAATGGCTTGATTGGCGCCAAACGCAGATAGTTTTCGTGCCAATATTGTCACCATAAGCAGTAATCCCATAGCAACCAAGAATGAGAGCAGAATGCCTGCAAACGAACCGACATTTTCCGGATTAGGTACTGTAACCCAGTCGGTCCATGCATTTCCAGAGACACTAAAACTTTTAAGGAAGTTCACATCAGTAATTACCTTCAGAGCCACGTAGAGCATAAGCATAAGTACTGGAGCGGTGATTGTCTGATCAATTAGTTTGCTCCACCACATTTTCGCTACCTTCTCCATTTTTGGCACAGCCATACCTACAAAACCAATTGGAGCAATAATGATTAGGAATATGAGTATTACAAATCGTGCTATTAAAATAAAAGCGAGCGAAAAGAACACAAACGTAGCTATACAAAAAAGTAGTATCGCCATAAAACCAGTAAGAAACGGAGACCCTGTTGTAAGCAGATCACCATTTCGGGCATCGCCATATATAGTTGTCATACCTAATTGGCTCATGACTTTGTTAGAAATCCCCTCTTTCTTTACGCTACCAAATCCCGGCGTTGCCGGAACGCCCCCATTTATTGCTGTATAAAATTGTGTTGCAAAAAGATTTCCCGTGTCAATGATAGCTTCTGATATAAACAGCGAGAAGTTAAGAAACACAGCTGCGATAAGAAGTTTAGGTATCATCTTGGTACCAAATCCATATCGTTCAGTATTTAAAATTGTCATAATGCCAACGGCAAGAAATCCAAAAATCAGTACAATGTTGCCAATGTCGCGCAACACCGTCCACGCAGACTTAACAGACACAAGCCCGTGCGTGCTGTTCACAATTTCTCCCATACCAACAATTGTGTAATACACTGAGCTGTCTAAAATTACCGCCGAAGCTCCGAATAACCATGCAAACAAACTGGCAATCTTGCCCATTACGCCATCTAAGTCGTTACCAGACCCAAACGTAGCAACGTTATTTAGGGACGCTTCACTTGCCCCCCGCGCCTGTGCATACAAAGGGTCGTGTCCTAAAGCTCCTACTCCAATGCCTGTGAGCAGTACTAACAAAAATAAAATAGGGACAAGACGTTTCATATTATATATATTCCGCAATGATTGTTCGTTTTGCTGTCAGCAGGTACTGGCGCAAATGTACCGTCCGGATAATATATCGTTTCATAATAGTATGGAAGGCTAGGTGTTGGCTCAACAGCGTCCGGTCCATTAGTAAAACAACATAACTGTATTGTTGTAGACGCGCTTTTGTTTATAAAATCAGCTTGATCATAAAGTGTCCCGCCAAAAATATTATTAATTTCTCCTGGGGGTCTAAGGTTCGCACCGCCGAAAGGTTCCGCTTGAGACTTCATGTTCGTGACGGCACTTATTTGCGGAGGTAATGATATAAGTTTCTGAACGTCAGATATGACTCTCCTCTCAATGTCAATATCATCAATATGCGTCTCTTGAAGCAAGTTTTCTGCGCTAGGCAATGTATCAATACCTACACCAAATACTTTGTTAGGCGCAATCTGCATATGAGACAATATATCTATACCAAAAGATCTTGAGACATCTATCTCAGCTTGAGCGTCGGTATAGTCATTAAGGATCGGCTGAATAATCTTTGTAAGTGTAGCGCTTGCTGAGTCAGTGCCGTTACTTCCGTCACGAACAGTTACCGATGTAGCTTGAGGTAGATCGTTTATAAATGTGGTATCTAGATTTATAGTGCATGAACCATGCACAGAAGGATTAGGATTTTTACTTTTTGGCGTGTTATTTGGCCCAGCATCTACTCGCCCCTGAGTAATAACGTAACCACGACCAAAAGCATCTTTAAGTGTGTTTAGATTATCTGACGCGTCGCTCGCGATCGTGTTAATTGTCTTCCAGCTTGTCTCATAAGTTTTTATATTCTCAGCAACATCAAGAAGAAGATTAATGACTGCCTCAAATCCACCAGAAGAATCGAACTCATAGGCAGAATTGACTTCGCCAACTGCAGCGACTCCACCAGAACCATTCCCTCCTAATACATCTGTAACGAAACCAAGTGCAGCATTTAGAAGAGTCTCACTAATTTCATCAGCATTAACAATACGATCTACATTTGCACCCAATACTTTTGATAACTGTGCTTGAATTACAATCCCCGGAGTTTGTACATTAGCAAAAGTACCATCTGATTTGATACAAGGATCAGAGTCTCCTCCGTCGCAATTTGGCAAAAATCCATTACCAAACCCAAGAAGGCTTAATCGTGCATTTTCTGAGCTAGAGACTACATTTGCAAGTGTATTACGGGACTCTTGGTACTGAAGGTATGGATTGTTGTTTGGTTTAGTGGTGAGCGAAAACCACTGACTCCACCCGCCACGAGTGAAGTCCCCATCAAGAAATGCATCAACATCTTCAGGCGGTGTCTCATCGTATAGTGTGCATCGATTTCTTGCGAGTAATCCACCAAGACTTGTGCTCTGATCATAAGTTTCATTAAGAGCGTCAGCAATACCAGATGCAAATGGAGAAAAAGAAAATGATGAATTTACGTCCGTAAGTAAATTAATATAAGCATCTCTCTGAGTATCTCCTAACTTGCGAAGATGATTCGCTAAATCTCCGACGAATTGTGGTTCACCTGATACATTGCCGTTTACAAGTCCAAGAATAGAACTCGTCATTTTGTCTACTTGGTCTTGAGCAAGTTTCCATGCAAGACCATCTAAAACAAGCTCTTTGAAAACAAAAGAGCTAGTAGCCTCAGTACTTATTGCTCCGTACTCTCCGCTAATTCTGTTCTCTATACTGTTTAGTATGTGTGTTGCGGCATTACCAACATCAACGACAGGAAGCCCGTGAGCTCGTTGTGGCACTATAAGAGAAGATACAGGAGCGATAATTATCAACCCAAATATAAGAGTGATGAGGCGCAATTGTGGAGATGGTGTCATGGCTTTTGTGCTGGCTCAATGCTTGCAATAAGGTTCACAAAGCCAGATCCTTGTGCGCCAACTTCAATACTGGAATTATTGATTATGTACATTTCAGATATTTTCTGAAAAATTTCAATCATATTGTCTATTGAGTCACGGTACTGTGCAAGAGAAAGCATTGTTGCGATAGGATCGGTAGTTACTCGGGAGAAGTCTCCAATCTCATTTCCGATGCGGTAAAGCACATTAATGAGGTCAAGGCTAAGGCCAGACAAATCAGAAGGGACAGCAATTGCAACAAGACCCATTGCACTATCAATATAAGCTCTAGAGAGTTTCTCAAGGTTATGAATTGCTTCAGAATCCCCATTTCTCAATGCTAAATCTAGGTAAAAAAGCTCACTTTCCGACAAATTTCCGCTGTGTGTAGAAAGCACCTCTTCGGCACTTATTGCATATTTACGTAACAGATCTGGTGAGGATGCGATAATAGAAAGATCCTCTTTGGTTTTAAAGTTTGAAGCAGGTCTAACGCTCGCCATTAATTGTTGGCGCGCATTCTGGACCAAGGAACTTATTTGTTCAGTAGATAAATCACCTCCGTTTTCTTGTCTGGCTAAAATGTATTTAGAAAAGAGACTTTGTGCAAAAACGCTCGTGAGAGTGTTTTGAGCTGGCGATTCAGTGTCGTCAATCTCAACCTTATTTGTACTTATTGGCATGGGGACATTTGCTCGTGGGACAATAAGGCCTCTTGAAACAGCCTCCCCATCACTCATTCCTAACTGGCGCGTGTCGCGCTCGGTTGGATTTGTGCCATACAGTACCTCCTCCCAATCAGGAAGGCCATCTTTGTCAGTGTCGCGTTGTGCGATTACAGCAAGCAGTTCAGTTTCAGTTGATGCAACTGCAATTTTCGGAGTACTGGTGTTTTTTGCAAGAGCGTACGCGCCAAAAATTAGGCTTGTAGACACGAAGACAGAGAGTAAAATCCCAATCTTTTTTGAAATATATGACGCCACCATTAACTATAAGTATACCCGACTGGCAACATATATATAAAGGAGTGCGTGGGTATAAAACATCAGGATTACTAGTGTGTATCTCTTAATATCTTAGAAAACTCCTTCCAATTTGCGAGTGAAACATCCTCCGCCCGAGCTTTTGGTGAAACATCAAGTGTGCTCATTGCCTCCAGAACCTTTTCTGTTCTCGCTAGCGCAGAAAGATTGCCGGCAAGTTGCTTTCTTTTGTGAGCAAAACCAGCACGAACAAGTGAAAAGAAAAAAATCTCGTCTGATTCAGTGGAAAATGCCGAGTTAGAAATGTCTTCTATTATTAACACAGCTGAATCTACATTAGGAGCTGGCATAAAAGCTCCTCTTGGAACCGTAAACGCATAATGAGGTGTACCATAAACTTTTACAGAAAGCGACAAAAGGCTTTCTTTTTTACTGCGCGCGATGCGCTCCACAACTTCTTTCTGCATCAAAAGTGTCATTGAGCGAGGCTTTTGTTTCGCTGTTAGGAATTGACGTAAAATCTCTCCTGTAATGTAGTATGGAATGTTTGCCACAAGCACATACCCCTTAGGTAGTTTGCTCATCTCAAAAGTCCTGATGTCTTCATGATATAACGTGAGTTTCCCTGTTGAAATTTCTTCAGAAAAATCCATGGAAAGTTTAGCAAATAGCTCCGCGTCAGCTTCTACCGCAATCACCGTACCAGCATAAGTAAGCAATTCTCTGGTGAGAATGCCAGTGCCAGGGCCAATCTCAAGCACGGTATCTTCTTGTGTGATAGACGACACACTAACAATGCGATTAGCAATCGCTGAGTGCATAAGGAAATGTTGACCTAAAGATTTTTTTGCTACATGCGGGAAGGTCATGACTACATAATAACCATTTCGTTACCAGTGTCGTCATATTGGACCAACGTCTTGTCTATATCAGCAAGAAACGATGAAGGTTCTTGCAAGTAGTCAGTTCCGTAAATGTTTCGAACACGTGCTAATGTCATAAATAAACGTATTTTTGCACGTGTTATAGCAACATAGAAAAGTCTGCGTTCTTCTTCGTTGTCACGATTTTTTTCGCCTATACCCTCATGTGGGAATAACCCCTCTTCCATGCCGACTATAAAAACCGTATCAAACTCAAGTCCTTTGGCTGCGTGAATTGTCATAAGAGTAACTCCACCAGCTTCTTGCTTACGGTCGAGTTCATCTTGGTCGCTTGCAAGGGCTGTGTCAGCAAGAAAGCTCGAAATACCCTCTTCTCCTGCAATGCTGTCGTAACGTGTTGCAAGTGCAACCAACTCTTGAATGTTTTCAAAGCGGTCACGCTCTTCTTCTGTTCCTTCTGCAAGAGCGCTACGCATCCCGCTTTTTTCTACAACACTCCTCACAAACGCAGAAGGAATTGCTGTGCGAGCTTCTTCAGAAAGCTCATTAATAAGATTCTCAAAAGCAGAAACTTTCTTCTCATCAGAAGGACGAAGTTCTTCACGCTTCCCAGCTACAAGCTTTCCCAAGGTCGTCTTACCAATACCTCGTGGAGGAAATTGTGTTGCCCGCATACGATCGGCCTCGCGAGTTGGTTCTAGTGAGAGACGAATCCATGCCAACACATCTTTAACCTCCTTACGGTCAAAAAACCTTGTGCCAAGAAGTTTATACGGAACATTTGAGTAAAGTAAAACCTCTTCAAGTGCGCGTGACTGTGCATTGGTGCGGAAAAGTATGGCAATGTCTTCAGGCTTACTACCTTCTTGAATTAACGTAGTTATCTTTGTAGCAACAAATCGCGCTTCATCTCCAGCATTCCCCGCCATGTGAATAATAATCGGATCTCCTTCCGGATTGGATGTAATAGAATGCTTCTCTTTCCGGTTCTTATTCTTCGCAATCACAGCATTAGCTGTGTCCACTAGGTTTTTTGAAGAACGGTAATTATGTTCTAGGACAATAGTGGAAGCGCCAGCGTACTCCTTTTCAAACTGTAAGATATTTTCCATTTTTGCTCCACGCCATCCGTATATAGCCTGATCACCATCACCAACTACGAATATGTTGTTGTGCTTGCCTGCAAGTAGTTTCGCTAGACGAGCTTGTATAGTGTTCGTATCTTGATACTCATCAATGTGTATATGTGACCAACGATTTTGGACAATCTCTAGGATGTCTGGATGACCCTCTAAAAGTTCCAAAGGACGCACCAGCAAGTCATCAAAATCAAGAGATTTTTCTTTTTTTAATGTTGTTTCATACACATCCCACACATCTGCAGTAACACGATTTCCAAAACTACTTCGCCCATGACGCTCACGGAAGGTTACTGCTGAGAGCCCAGCATTTTTTGCTTTAGAAATACGACTCAATACGTTTCGTGGAGACAATTCTTTAGTGTCTACATCAAGCGACTTGAGTGCCTTGCTTACTATTCGTTCTGAATCACTACGATCACTGATTGAAAAGAAGCGAGGCACGCCAATAGACCGTCCGTACGCCTGAAGTAGCTCTCTACCAAGCCCATGAAAGGTGCCAATAAAAGGCACGTCATTGCCAAAGTCTTCGCCAAGTAGAGATCGAATACGTTCACGCATCTCGCGCGCTGCTTTGTTTGTAAAAGTAACCGCTAGAATATTTTGCGCCGGTATATTTTGGCGAATTAGGTGGTATATACGAGTTGTCAAAACTCGCGTCTTCCCAGAGCCGGCTCCAGCAAGTACTGATACCGGCCCGTTTGTATGTAATACAGCATCGCGCTGTGCGTCATTTAAATTATTGAGATATGTCACCGACGTACTGTAGCATTTGTACACTTTTTTGACTGTCCACACACATATTTTGAATGGGTTGAAAGTAGTTAATTACTAGGGTACAGTGTGGTCACTGACTGATACGATTGACTGAAATAAATGGCTTATATACGCCGTTTTTGTACCTGAAAGCACTGAAAATTGCCAAGATTTCTTATAGAATTCAATTCGCACCTTTCCGACGCATCAAAAGCTACGTCCACTGCGCGGAATGCATATGTTTTACAACTTACTCTAACTGCAGTTGCGGTCGTGTTTTTTGCGTACAGCTTTTTTTCACTAGCTCCATCACGAGCTATGGCGTTTTGGCCATTCTCCTCACAAGTAAATGCGCAATCTGTAAGTAGGGCTAGAATTATTCATGATCCGTCTATTCGTCTACTTGTGGCCGCAGTAAATATTGATCCAAATCCTGTAAAAAGAGGCGATATTGGCACGTTCGTTAACGGCTCAGCTCTTATGGCGGGTGTTGGCCCCGCGGGAACACTTCTAAGCACGTCGGACGATACTTTTTCTCAAGATAAAATATCAGTATACGTTGTTCGTTATGGCGACACTCTTTCTGAAATAGCTCGCATGTTTGGAGTATCTGTAAACACTATAGTGTGGGCAAACGATTTAGGAAGTGACCGTGCGATCTCTCCAGGTCAAAGTCTAATAATCTTGCCGATATCTGGCATTGAGCACACTGTCTCTAGTGGCGACACGTTAAAATCAATCGCAAAGAAATATGGCGGTAATGCCGATGAGATTGCCGAATATAACAATACTAGCGTTAGCGCTAAGCTTGCCGTTAATACTGTCTTAATTATTCCGGGGGGTGAGGTTTCTCGCCCAACCACTTCATCTGTAAAGACTTCCTCACATTCCCAACACGAGCATTACTTAGGAGGAAATGGTGTAGCTATAAATGGTTACTATACCAATCCAGTTGTAGGAGCAGTACTTACCCAAGGTGTGCATGGGTGGAATGCTGTTGATCTTGGAGCCAAAAAAGGCACACCTGTCTATGCTGCAGCTTCAGGAAAGGTCATCATTGTACGTTCAAATGGAGCTTGGAATGGCGGGTATGGAAACTACATAGTTATCTCACACGCAAATGGTACACAAACGCTCTACTCTCACATGTCTCGTGTGGCCAATATAACTCAAGGCTCTTTTGTTTCTGCCGGACAAACCATTGGTTATGTAGGGTCTACAGGACTTTCTACTGGAGCGCATCTACACTTTGAAGTTCGAGGCGCTAAGAATCCTTTTGCGTCGTGCCCCACACGAGCAGTGTGCCAGCCACAGTAATCTCTATTCAAAGCCGAGAAGGCCTTTTGGACGATACAAGAGAGCTTCGTATACGTGTTCTGCAGTAACCATATCTGCTTCAGCTAGATCAGCTATCGTGCGCGCCACTCGGAGTGTTCTGTGATATGCACGTGGTGAAAGATTAAGACGAGAAGCGGCTCCTACAAGAGCCTGCTTCGCTTTATTATTTACAAAGCTTTTTGTGTCTATATCACGAGACGATAATATAGCGTTATGTGCCCCCGCATTCCCTATTCGTTTGCAAGACTTTTCCCTTGCTTTCACTACCCTAGTTCGAACAGTTTCAGAAGTCTCACCATTACTAAGTTCGGCCAATGTTTCATGAGGGATTATCGGTACTGATACCCAAATGTCTAGACGATCTACAATAGGTCGTGATAGTTTTCGTGATTGTTTTAGCGCCTGCCGTACACTTACATCGGCGTTTGCTGATAACGTGTCTGCAGGGTTCATTGCAGCAACCACCATACAATCTGCGGGAAAAGTAACTCGCCCTCTGGCGCGAGAGACAGTCACTACTCGGTCTTCAAGCGGTTGTCGTAGAGCTTCTAAAGCGCGTGTGTCAAACTCTGGTAATTCATCTAAAAACAGCACACCTCTGTGAGCAAGTGTTACTTCTCCAGCGCTCGGATTAATTCCGCCACCAACAATAGCCACATGTGAGACTGAATGATGTGGGGCGCGAAATGGGGGCCACTCAACTATCGTGTCTCCAGAAAGAAGACCTGCAGTGGAGTGAATTGCGGTTACTTCGAGCATTTCTTCATGAGATAGTGCTGGAAGGATGCCTGGCAAAGCACGAGCCAACATAGTCTTGCCAGTTCCGGGCGGACCATAAAATACTATATTGTGACGGCCAGCGGCCGCTATCTCCAAAGCGCGTTTTGCACTCTCTTGGCCTTTGATTTCTGATAAATCGCAAATAGGTGCCGGCGTTTGTTCTGCAGGTTCAGGCAATCTCCTTGTAAGTGCTACATCACCAGACAAATGATCAGTAAGCTCTTTTAGAGTTTTTGGTGTATACACACACATTCCACGTACTAAAAGAGCCTCTTTGGCATTTTCTTGTGGCACAAATACTTCTCTAATGCCACTGCGATGAGCTGCCAATACTTGCGGTAATACACCACGAACCCTCCGCAATGCTCCATTTAAAGCAAGCTCACCAACACATAATATTTGTTTTTCTGGCAATTTAACTTCGCCACTGGCTCCAAGATACGCAAGAGCAAGAGCAACATCATAATGTGAACCGTCTTTACGTAAATCAGCGGGAGATAAGGAAAGTACAATGCGTTTGTTTTGTTGTTTTGGAGAAGTGAATCCGCTGTGTCTTATAGCTGAGGAAATACGCTCACGTGCCTCATCAACTGCCTTGTCAGCTAAACCAACAACAGAAAAAGAATGAAGACCGCGTACCAAATCTGCCTCAATTGTAACTAAAGTAGCTTCCGATCCTGATGGTTGAGAAGCAAATGTTTTTGCATAATTTCCTACGGATTGTTTAACCGAACTCCGCTTAGAACCACTCCCCTTTTTAGGATCCACTGACATGCTCTACGCAAGTGTCTGCTGCTGGGTCAGCATCAAGGCGTGCTGGAATGATTGCTTTATGGCACACGCTACACGTACCATAAGAATCATTCTTTATTCTGTTAAGCGCTTCTACCACGTTGTTGTAACGAGTCTCCAGATCCGCAACAATAGATGCGTTGGTATCAAATGTTGTAGATGCATCTGCAACATCAATAGGGTCAGATTCAGAATTAGTTTCTGGCGGGAGCGGTTCCCAATCGGATGGATTGGTTGGATTTTGTCGCCCAAGACCCCTAAGTTCGGACTCCAGAAGATCCTTCTCTTCCTCAAGGCGCTTAGTAAGGGCAACGATTTTCATTGCGCTAAGCATAACACGTACATTTTGGTCCAGTACGGTTAGTTGTGAGTATTGATTATTTGGGTCCGGATTGTGATGCCCCTAGACGTCTACTAAGCTCTGTAAAGGCAGATTTGTCGCGCGCAATAATTAGAGTTAATGGATCCCAATAGCCATACAAAAGTACACTATTTCCTTGTACGTCACGAAGAATACGTACATCTTTATTATGAATAACCTCATCTTGGAATGAGAGTTGTTTCGTGGCTATTGCCACACTAGTGCTAGCTTCTTCTGGAGCATTTTCTATAACAATTTTTGGCGTAGGGTATAAATCATTCAGATCCTTTTCCATACGCGGTTCCCATTCAAGCATCCCAGCAAATGTCTCTCGGTATGAAGAAACTCTTAAGATGAAAAATGGACTTGATGAATCGCCTGTATTTATTATTCCAGCAATACTTCCATTAGAGTCTATGTTGCGGAGCAGTATTTGCGGTGCAGGAAACGCAAGAGAGTAAAACACATCTAGAGTGCCATCTAACAAAAGTAACCGCACGTTGTTAGCAGAAAGAGGCTTAATCACTGAGGACTGAATATGCTGAAGTAGTGTGGACCCTGATCCAGACACTTTCTCACGCTCATCAACAAAAATAGGTGTCGTAGCAACCACCTTAGGTAATACAGTTTGCGGATTGTCCTCAAGAAATGAATATATAAAATACGTACTTCCTCCTGCTCCACCAAGTAGAACAAGCCCACCCAAAAGGAATGCCAAATTTTTCCCAGTGAAATGAAACGTTTTAGTTTCTGTACCTACCGTATTTGGACGAAATGGCGCTGCATCTTGCTCTGCAGCGAGTATTGTTGCTGGCGACGCTTTTGTTTTTTTAACATGGTCAGAGAAATCACTAGTGTATGTGTGAATTGGGGATGTGTCTTGTGAACTATTTTCATCTCCAACAAGTCTTTCTGCAGGTGGCGCACCAAGTTTCTGAGGAGGTGTCGACTCAATTGATTCAGGTGTTTTAATGCCCCCGCTCTTTTCTTGTCCAGAGTGACTAGCTACACGAGCTCTAAGACGTTCTAAGACCTCGTCACGACTCTCTTCAACAGTGTCTTGTGCAAGTAAGTTTCTAGGTGTTTGCAAGCGCTCTTCACGAGCAGTCTCTCTTAAGTCTCTTCTGTATGTTTTTAATTCACCAATCGCCTCTTTTGGCGATGGCAAGTCAATGTTGATTTCCTGCTGGCTTATTTTTGTTTCCAACTTCTCCGGTTTCTTCTGTAAATCAAACTTTTCTGGAGACGAAGGTGTTGGTTGCGCAGTTTTAACAAAAGGACTGTCTCCGCCACTTTCTCCAAATGGGACTAGGTCTGGATGTGCGCCACGCTTTACTGCCGTCGCGTCACCGTCAAACGTGCGGATATATCTCTTCGCATCATTCGTATTGATGTCTGTATCAGGCATTGTTATTTTGTTCGTCGGAGCGTCCATGACTATTAAACATAGTACCGTATCGTGACTTATTCAAAAGAGCGATACGAACAATGCCTGTACTTTTAAAAGTACAGGCATTGTTGCTTACTGGCCTAAAGTTATCCTCGGTGTCCAATTGTAAACTTTTTAGGATCATCGCCCATATCTGTAAATGCTTGTGTTGCCTCTCTTAGTTTCGAAGATGAAGATTTACCAAATGAAATTACTTCAACCTGACACCCTTCGTTCATGTCTAGATATTCAATTAACGGAACAAAATCACCATCACCAGTAACTAACACTATAGTGTCTAGTTTTGGAGCAAGCTTAACTGCGTCAACCGCAAGTCCAACGTCCCAGTCTGCTTTTTTGGCACCATCGGAAAATATTTGAAGATCTTTTACTTTCGTTTCAATGCCAATTTTAGTAAGTGCGTCAAAGAACGCACCTTCTTCACCACTTTCTGTCTTGATTACGTATGCGATAGCTCGGACAAGTACTCGTCCACCAACAGCCTCATCAAGGATTTTAGCGAAATTAACGCGCGCATTATAAAGATTCTTTGCGCTATGGTAAAGGTTTTGCGTGTCAATGAAGACGCCTACACGCTGAGCGGGATGTTTAATAACGGCCATAAATAAAATGTTTGAAATATTGGAGCATTGCTCCAAGAATTATTAAAATCAGGTATCCATACAGGATACCCATACATGCTACCATTAATTCCACCAAAGTTAGTGTTTCGTGTGAAACGCTAACGCTTCAAGCCAAGCTTCTTTATCAGAGCGTTATAGCCACGTTTGTTGTTAGTCTCTAAGTAGCGTAAATGCGTACGACGGTCAGCAACCATCTGCAAAAGACCTCGGCGAGAGTGAAAATCCTTAGCATTTTTCTTTAGATGCTTTGCCAACTCATCAATACTCCGTGTAAGTACAGCAACCTGCACCTCTGGAGATCCAGTATCAGAATCATGGCGGGCCACATTCTTAATTACAGAATTCTTTTTCTTCTTAGTAAGCATGATGGAAGGTACTCTACCATGTCTTGACTAATACCGCAAGTGTATCCTAGGGATGCGTAATCCTTCTGTGGTTTAGAGCTGGTAGTATATAAACACATGAAAATAGTCTCTTGGAACGTAAATGGACTCAGATCACTCTCTAAAAACAACTATTGGGAGGATTTTTTGATGAATGTTAATCCAGACGTTTTTTGTCTACAAGAGACAAAGGCGTCTCCTGAACAACTTTCCGAAGATCTGCGTAGAGTCTCAAATTTCTCCTCGTTTTTTTCCTCTAGTAAAGTAAAGAAAGGATATAGTGGCGTAGCAATTTATACGCAGATTGAACCGATTTCGGTGCGCTATGGTATGGATATTCCTGAATTTGATGATGAAGGACGATTTATCGCAGTAGAATTCCAAGAATTCTGGCTACTGAATGCATACTTCCCTAATGGAGGACAGGGGCAACATCGCTTAGATTATAAAATGCGATTTTACGACGCGTTTCTTGTCTTCGCTCAAAAGCTACGAGAACAGAAACCTGTTATTTTCTGCGGTGATGTGAACACTGCTCATGAGGAAATAGACCTTGCGAGACCGAAACAAAATGAGAACAACACAGGCTTTTTGCCAGATGAGCGTGCATGGATTGATGAGGTTATTGCTTCTGGATATGCAGACGTATACCGACATATGTATCCAAGTCGTAAAGAGGCATATTCATATTGGGATATGTTTACGCGTGCGCGTGATAGGAATGTCGGGTGGCGTATAGATTATTTTTTCGTAGCAAATGAATTCATGGGAAAGATTAAAAAAGCAGAAATCCATACTGACATTTACGGTTCTGACCACTGCCCCATTTCAATCACTCTAGGGTAGGAAATACATAAAGGACAGTTATCCACACAAGTGTCCTTTACACTGTCCTTTACACACGTATTATAGACAAAGGCTAGATTGTTCTTTTGAGTTCTTTCACATCAGCGCGCTCGTGGCCCTGTTTACGGCCTCACGGCGTATCCGTGTCAAACATAGGACATGGTTCCACACAAAGCGCCCATCATTCTTAAGAGCCCCACTTCTCCTCGGAAGTACCACATCAATGCCCGCTCCTTATCCTCTTCCGGAATAAGGGGCTCTTTTGTTTCCCGTGTAACATGATTTTGAACGATATAGAATAACTTTTTTACACCCCCGCATCTCAAAATAAGTTGTATATTCTTCGTCCCTCTAAATTCTTAGGAAACAATGAACATACACCTTCCATCGCGAAGATTACGAAACAATAGGATTTTATTTATATCTCGAAAATCAACAAAAGTACGTGTTTAAGTCACCGAATACACATATTTGTGTGTTACACACGAAACAGTAGTGAACAATATTTGACAGGAAAATGTGTGTTACACGCGAAACGCCTAACAGACGTGGTGCTTTTCCATGATCTTTTTTACCTCTTCATCCTCCCTGCGTTCACGTTCTTTCTTTCCTGATTCTCCTAACTCTTTTAAATCATTATCTGTAAGCGCAAGTAATTCTTCTGTTCGTTTGTCCATGTATTTATTGGTATTTAGATCAGGATTTTCTAAAACTTCCTCAAGAAGAGCGTTTAGCACCCAACCTATTCTTGGTCCCGGTTTCGCGTGGAACATGTCCATAATGTGTTTCCCATCCGTTTCCAACATAGCTACTGATATAGGATCACGAAGAGCCTGTTCAACCATTGCGATGTATTTTCTAAGACGAAAAGGCTGCTCCTTTGGTCTGCCAGTGCCTATGCGGTCGCATACGCGCAGATTAAGCAGATCCCAAACGTTTTCTTGGCCCACGTTAGCAATCATACGTCGTACTGCCGATAGAGTAATGACATCAGGATCAGAGAAAAACATGTGCCAACGAACTAGCTTCACTACCTTTTCTATAGTTTCACGTGGAAAGCGTAGTTCCTCAAGAGCTTTTTTTGTTACACGTGAACCAACCACCTCATGGCCATGGAATGTCCAATCATTCTTTTCTTTTGACCACCTTCTGGTTTCCGTCTTAGACACATCATGAAAGAGTCCAGCAAGGCGTACGTCAAAGTTCCAGTCCTTATCAGCTGCATGTTGCATCGTGCGCATGAGGTGTCCGAAAACATCGTATGAGTGCGCTTGGTTTTGATCTATGCCGACACCACGAGTAAGATCAGGGGCAATATACACAAGAATACCCAATTGCTGAGCAAGAACGAGAGCCGTCATTGGTTGCTTTGATTGTAGTATGCGCACAAGCTCATCCCGAACTCTTTCACGGGAAACATGGCTTAAATGCTCGCTGTTTTCTTTAATTGCACCTGCAGTTTCCGTATCTATGGCAAAAGACAGTTCTGCAACAAGGCGGATAGCGCGCATCATGCGAAGAGCATCCTCATTAAATCGTTCAGATGCGTTACCAACGGCGCGTAGAACTTTGTCCTTTATATCCTCTTGTCCTTTATACGGGTCAACGAGAATACCGGAGTCTTCATTAAGGGCAATTGCGTTTACTGTAAAGTCACGACGAGCAAGATCATCTTCCAAGGAGACACCAAAGACTACTTTATCAGGACGACGTTTGTCGGAATATCCAATTTCTGTTCGATAAGGGGTTACTTCTACTATAGTGAGAGACTTGTCTTCAGAACCTGTTTTTATACCTACTGTTCCATAGTCGTTTTCATAGAAAGAATCTGGGAAGATGGCCTGAATGTCTTCAGGTTTTGCATTTGTTGTAATGTCCCAGTCTTTCGGAATCTTGCCTAACAAGATATCGCGCACGCAACCACCAACAAGGTATGCGTCAAAGCCATTCGAACGTAATGCTTTTGTGATGGAGGAAATCTCACTTGGAACGGGATAGTTCATGAGCAAATCGTAGCACAATAGAGCTGGTTTTTTTACGCTGGTGGCGTACTATATTAGTTGTTAACTAATATGCGCCCGTAGCTCAATGGATAGAGCACCTGACTTCGGATCAGGGGGTTGTGGGTTCAAGTCCTGCCGGGCGCACAAGAATTGATGAAAATGGAATACTGTGCAAAGATAAAACCCAAGGCGGATATGGTTTAGTGGTAAAACGCGTCCTTGCCAAGGACGAGTCGGGAGTTCGATTCTCCCTATCCGCACCAAAGGATTTAAATAAGGTGTCTGTAGGTGTTAAAACGCAAAATGGCTTATATAAGCCATTTTTGCGTTTTATATGACATGTGTCCATATGTGGATAAAGGTGTTAGTACTGTGGATAAAGGACATTTTTTGATGTTCTCCAGTTGTGATCAGAAAGTCCTAAGAAAAGCCCAAATATATGCGTTATTCTTATAAGTCAATGGACGTTTCCTCAAAGACCAGAAAGGAGATTGGTGACTTCGGTGAGCGTGTTGCTGAAGCATATTTTGTGAGACATGGATTTGTTATTGAGGACAGAAATGTAGCTCGCAAGACAGGTGAGTTGGATAGGATTGTTCGTAAGGACGATGTTATACATATTGTGGAAGTGAAGACTGTAGTATGTAGGGATTTTCCAGTCTCTATGCATGACGTTGGTGATCATGATCCTTCCATAAATCTGCATTCACAAAAGTTGCGAAAGATTGCGCGCACAGCAGAGTGGTATTTAGCTGAGAGAAAATGGGAAGGGGAGTGGCAAGTGGACGGATTGCTTGTATGGGTCAGAAAACACGACTGTATGGCAAGGGTGCGCTATTTGCCACAAATCTGGTAGGATAGTCGAATACGGGCTGTCGTATACCGGTAGTACGCGTCCTTTGGGAGGATGATGACTGGGTTCGATTCCCAGCAGCCCGACTTGTTAAGTTCTGTATTTTAGCTTATTTAAACCATGATTACAGCAACACTTGATTACTGGACAGCACAAATATTTTTCGGTAATTCAGTTCAAGCATATCTTGTTGCTTTGGTGGTATTTGTGGTCGCTACCGTTGCGTTTGCAGTGCTCCAACGACTCGTTATTCGTAGACTTGAGACGCTGTCTAAGCGCACGAAAAATAATATAGACGATGCGGTGGTTGCAATGGTTAAGAGTGTTCGTCCACACTTCTACTGGTTTATTGCGCTGTATTTGGGTTTAGCGACCATTACTTTGCCTGCATGGATTACAAAATGGTTAAGCATAATGCTTATGGTGTGGGTTTTGTATCAGGCTGTACGTGCCGGCACAATTGCGATAGAGATACTTTTAGCAAAGCGCGGAGCTAAAGAAAGTGAAAAAGCCGCGAGGCAAATGTTGGTGAGTGTTGCAAAATGGGCGTTGTGGGTGACTGCAATAATGCTACTGCTTTCCAATCTTGGAGTGAACATTACATCACTCATTGCAGGCCTTGGTATTGGAGGTGTTGCAATTGCGTTCGCGCTCCAAAACATACTTTCTGATCTCTTCAGCTCATTTGCTATATATTTTGATAAGCCATTTGAAGTCGGAGATCTTATTGTTGTGGGAGACATTATCGGTACGGTTGATCGTATAGGTATCAAAACGACTCGTCTTACTGCTCTTCGTGGCGAAGAGGTGGTTATTGCAAACAGAGAGCTTACTTCCACAAGTATTCAAAACTTCAAGAAGATGCAGGAAAGACGTATAGAAACAAAGTTTGGTATTACTTATGAAGTACCGCGTGCGACCGTTGCATCGCTATCTAAAAGGGTCCAAAAAGCGCTTGAAGCGATAGATGGTATTAGAGTAGATAGAGTACATCTATCTGGTTTTGGGGAATCCGCTATTGAGTATACGCTTGTGTATTACATAGCCTCTCCCAACTACATGACTTACATGGATCTTCAGCAAGAAATAAATCTAGCGCTATTAGAATTGTTTGAAAAAGAGAAAGTCAGCTTTGCATATCCAACACGTGTTATTTATACAAATCCATCCAGTTAATCTAATTCAAGTATACTCGCAAGAGTTGGTATAGCCTCTGCAAACACAGAAGCATACTCTATAGGAGAAGTTGACAGAAGAATGTCTAAAGAAAGACCTGTCTCGCTAGTGTACGCTCTATGTATATATGATGCTGACAGGGCATTGACGTTTCTTGTGGAAGTATTACCTGTTATGGTGCTTGTGGTTATTATTCCTGCCAGTTTACCTGTCGCTGTTACAACACCTCCACCAGAAGACCCTTCCTGAGCGGCAGCTGACCCCCCAAGAGCTAGCACGTCTATCGTGCTTGTGGCAAAAGTAAACACGTTCTTCACAGATCCAAACACTACTGTAGGGAACAAGGATGACTGGATTTGTCCGGCAGACAGAAATTGTGCAGCATAAGTGCCAAGAATTACGGGATCACCTGACCTAGAAACATCAACATCTAGTGGAATATGAGGGAAATTTGTTGGCAATTCGTCTCGCGTCAGGCTTCCAGTGATGGCTAAAAAAGCAAAGTCATGCTCACCTGTCCCAACAGGTGACACTTGAGTTAAGGTTTTACTGTTTACAGAAAGCCAAAGCGGAGAAATATATAGAAGTTTTGCCTCATATGTAATACGCGCAGGACTACCTGTACGCAGTGCGCAAGTCACTCCATGTTTTTCAAGTAGGAAATACTGCGCGACATGTGCATTTGTAATTACAATGCCTTTCCCGTCTATAATTACACCGCTTCCGGAAGTGCCTTTTATGCGTGAACTATTTGGTGCGGTACATACAATGTTTACTAAGGCTGGACGTATTAGTGTAGCCGCTTTATCAAGGTCTGTTTGTGTTACTGCTGGACGAGGGGGATTGGTACTCTGTGTCTGCCTTGAGTCAGGAACAATATCCTCTATCTCTTCCGTGTAGTTTTCGGTACCTTCTTCAGGCAATTCTTCTTTTCCCTCTGTAAAGTCTTCATCCGAATGTGTAATTTCAACCACAGTATCCAGTGCGGCTACGTTATTTTTTGGAGTAGCCACTGTGTCAGGATTTTTTACAGGAGCAGAAACTTCATCAGGCACTATCCAAATAGTAAATAAAAGCACCGCCGATGCAATGATTCCAAAATACACAGAAATACGTACTAAATGCATGATTAACTAACGCTACCGCAAAATGATACAAAACACACGTCACACCCTTCGCGTATGACGTATTTTTTGGTATGCTCTTCTAATCGCGGGATTAGTTTAATGGTAGAACTTCAGTTTTCCAAACTGATAGCAGGAGTTCGATTCTCCTATCCCGCACCAGAATTTGACTCAACGGTTTTTGACCGACGGGCGCATGGACGGCGCATAGCGCGTGGCATATCGTCATTTGTTTTGGAAATAGGTTAGAGCTTGACAAACATTACTAAATGGTGTAGTATTACATACGGAGTTTTCGGCTCAGGAAAGTAAGTATTAGAGCCGAGAAAATCGGGGAAGTGGACTCGCCCAATCTCGTCCACATTTGAGGGGAAATAAAATGGCGTATTACGTGGATCCGAATGGCCTCATTTGGTTCTCATGGGAGGATTACTTGAAAGCCTTGAAAGGCTACAAGTAAAACAATTCGCAAAAGACGGCACTGCAGTGAGTGTCGTCTTTATTTTATATACAAACGAAAATAGCCACCTTTTCGGGTGGCTATTTTCGTGAAAGACGCACTGATTATTTAACTGCGTCCTTGAGTGCTTTTGCGGCGCGGAACTTAGGAGTTCGTGTAGCAGCAATCTGAATAGTCTCACCAGTACGAGGGTTACGTCCTTTTGGCATGTGACTTATGAGAAATATTCTCACGAGGCCGTCTCGGCTCTGTTTCTTGATGGTGTACTCAAATGAACTTATGGAACGCCCGAACAATCGCAAATCCATAGTGTGTTAGCAAGAAGGTTAATGTGTCATTGTGACGGAATGACGCGTCACATCAAGTGAAGAGATTGTGATAGAGGAGCTTCCCTAATCAGATATTCTCTAGCTTTTTGCCACCTGCCCACAACAATTCAAAGATTGCGCTCATGGTTTGTCGTATCTCTATATTTTCAATAATAGTAGTAATCATGGGTTTTTTGAATGACGTGAGCGCTATCTTGTTTGCATAAATAATAATTTGCGCGGGGAGTGTGAATGTGTCGTCAGGATATACGCGTCGCTCAGTCAGGCGAGATCGATCGCGTTTAATGATTTCCGTATGAGAAAGAGTCTTGGCGCCTGTCTTTGGGAACGGGCCAATAATACGTGTATGGATACCGAGCGTTACTTGTTGTTGTATTTGATTCGACAAAAGCGTTAGTTGGTCTGGCTCAACATCATCAATGGCGGAACGAATTAGGTTTATATCCATTTTCTCATGCAGTATATCTTTATAAAGGTCAGTAAGGCTTGCTGTTCCCTGTAGGATACGTACTCCGGGTATTTGAGATGATGCAGTGTAGTCAGAGATAAGAGAGCCCATGACCCCTTGAATTGTGCTCTTTGAAATCTCCGCGCGCTCGAGTTGTTTACGTGCTAGCTCTTGAATAGCAAATGGATGGGTAGGTACAAATTGAGCTGGTTTACCAGGAAGCTCCTCTTTTGATACAAGGTTAGCGTCTATAAGACCTTCAAGGATTTTGTATATATAGGGGCGAGAAAGTTCAGTGATTTTAGCAAGGCGCCCAGCTTGCATGGCCCCCTTTCGGATAAGGGGCTCATACACAAGGACCTGTTCTTTGGTAAGCCCGGCCGCAGAAAGTGCTTGAAAATACAATGTGTCAATTTTTGCTGTCATAAAATAGTTTACATTTTTAAGCTATAGTGAAAATATGCCCATTTCTATTCATTTTTTAGCATACAAAAGCCACAAATTAGTGTCAATAGATAATACCAAGTATTGACTCTTACATAAAACCTGCTATGATTAGTCTCAGACTCAGTTCAAAAAGGGAGTAGTACCATGAAATATTTTGGCTTTGCGTTGGCGGACTCGATGTTCGTCGGGGAGTGTGTTATCGTCCGCCGTAATCTTACGGTGGACGAGGTAAAGCTGGCGGTTCAGGAGGGTGTCGAGCCCTGTCTGAACCCGTCGCACCAGGCAACCATCAATGCCATGCGTTCGCGCTATGGCATTGATGTGGCGATCCCAGACGCTCCCCCCCCGGGTGTGTCTGGGTCACGGTGACTCGCTCATAGTTATGGGAGTCCGCGGCTTACCGCGGCTTACAAAAAGCCACGAATACAGCGATGAAGAGATCGCGGGAGCGACCTTCACATTCTCTCTGTACTCGGTCTCCTGAGGTTAGCCTAGTCGGTGCCAGCCTGCCCGACGAAAAACCGCATATCACGGCACTCCATCAGTGAGTGAATCTGGCGCGGAACAGAAATAAAAGGTGAAACTGTTCCATATGTGGAAGTTTACTTCCCCTATCTATTGAGCGCTTAAACAAATGTTTGAGCTCTCATAGATACTTTGTTCTTTTGCATTAAATAAAAGGAAAAAAAATGAAAGAATTTTCTTTCAGTAGAAGGGGGCAGCGGCAGAGCATTCTGTTAGTTGACGTTTTTCGTATTGTGGGTGGAGAGCGAGTCCCGCTCGTCTACGATTCCATCCCGACAGAGGCTTTCTTCCCTGTTGTTTTCATCATCGGGCGCAATGTTAACAGAGCTCGCGCCCGAGCCGAGGATTTTATTAGCAAAAATCCTAGTTTTTCAGGAGGAGTCCTCTATGAGGACGATGGTTCGCTGTCATGTGGAGACAGCGCAACTCTCCTGCTCGTCAACCTCCCTGAAGTGGGGATGGTTGACGAGCCTCGTGTGATGAAAGCTAAGGCCGCAAAGACGGCCAAACAGCTTGCCGAGCGTGAGGAACAACTCAGGAAAAGTATAATAGCCGGGCTCTCAGGACGATGGTTGTTAAACGCCCTGAGGGATGACAAGCACCCCTTCGTGCTGCTTATCGATCTGGTGGTCGGCTGCTCCACGGGCACCATCTCGTGGAATACCTTACGTTCGGAAGAACGTAAGGTCGTAATTCAGCTTACTGCCCTAAACCAAAAGCTCGGGAAAGCATACATAGCCCTCTACTATGGAAGCCCAGAGCTGCAGGAAGAACTGCGCAAGAACTTTCTTGCGGTGAAAGAGGAGGTGATAATGGCGGCAGCTGAAATTTCTTCTAACATAAAAACAAAGGAGAGTTAAGAATGGACAAGAAAATGTCTAGGAGGACCAAGCATGGTGGGAAGACAGAACGGTGGGATACCCACCGTAACCTGAAGGTTGCGCGCAAGCGCAACCGGAAGAACGCACGTCGGATCGCCATTCTGGAGGGGTAACGTCCCGATTACATCTCCAGAGTCGTTCTCTGGTAGCTCGAGAAAACCAACGAGTATAAATGTATGGTCGAGAGTTTGTATCACGGGTAGACACTCTCGTTAATAAAAAATCACACACGTGAGCCATTGAGGAAGCAGAGCCTCGTCGGGGGAAGTTTACTTCCCCTATCTATTGAGTGCTTAAACAAATGTTTGAGCACTCATAGATACTTATTTTTTAACAAAAGACCGCCAGCTTGCTGGCGGTCTTTTGCGATAAGTAACGGCTATTTAACTGCGTCCTTGAGTGCTTTTGCGGCGCGGAACTTAGGAGTTCGTGTAGCAGCAATCTGAATAGTCTCACCAGTACGAGGGTTACGTCCTTGACGCGCTGGGCGTGCCTTTGTTGCGAAGATACCTAACCCTGCGATGGATACTTCCTCTCCTTGAGAAAGTGCCATAGTTACGTTCTCAATAATTGTTTCAACAGCGCGCTCTGCGTCGGCCTTAGTCGAACCGAGCGTGTCTTGAACCTTGCTCACAATGTCTGCTTTGTTCATGGAGTTTTTTTGACTACTAAACCCCGCGGCCGATACGGAGGCGGGTATGGGGGCTAGTATACCTAGCCATTTCAATGGCTCAAGTGGTTGACATGGATAGGAAAGATGTCTTTATTATCTGGCGAACTCCACGACACGATTCTCACGGATAACATTCACCTTAATTTCGCCAGGGTATTTGAGCTCATTCTGTATTCTCTCTGATATCGCACGCGCCAGTTTGTGCATAGCAAGGTCAGAAACCTTCCCGGGATTTACAAACACTCGTATCTCTCGGCCAGCAGAAATGGCATATGTCTTCTCTACACCATCAAAACTCATTGCAACACGTTCCAGATCGCCAAGGCGGTCCAAATAGCGCTCAATGGTGTCCCTGCGCGCTCCAGGGCGACTTGCTGAAATAGCATCTGCAACCTGTACAATTACAGCCTCAGGAGTTTCAAATGGATGTTCTTCATGGTGTGACTGCATTGCCTGAATGATTTGCTTGTCCACGCCAAATTTTTCAAGAATACGCCGACCAATTTCAACATGGGTGCCTTGCACCTCATGATCTACCGCTTTACCAATGTCATGTAAAAGGGCACCAGCACGTGCAATCTTCTGGTCCGCACCAAGTTCTGTCGCAAGCATCCCAGCAATATGTGCCATCTCAATTGAATGCTGGAGTACATTTTGTCCGTAGCTGGTACGGAAATGAAGACGTCCTAGAAGTGTAATTAGCTTAGGGTCTATGCCTACAACACCAGCCTCATATGCTGCTGCCTCTCCTTTTTTACGGATTATTTCCTGAACCTCATGCTGTGTTTTTTGTACAGTTTCCTCAATCTTAGCGGGCTGTATACGGCCGTCTGCAATAAGCTTCTCTAGCGCAATTTTAGCAACTGCACGCCTAAGCGGATCAAAAGAAGATAGGGCTATTTTGTCAGGAGCATCGTCAATAAGTACGTCCACACCAGTAGCACGTTCAAACGCTTTAATATTTCGGCCTTCTTTTCCTATTATCTTTCCTTTAACCTCTTCTGAGGGTATTGATACTGAAAGAGCCAATGTTTCGTTATTGACAGCGTTACCGAGGCGGTGAATAGCTGTTAGGAGTATGTTGCGGGCCTTGTCTTCAAGGCGCTCAGCACCTGCCGCCTCAAGTTTCTGTAATCTTAATAAAATAGCCTCCTCATCTGCCGCCTCAACTTCTTTAAAGAGTGCCTCTCGTGCCTGTGTTTCTGTTAGGTGCGCTACCCGAGCAAGCTCTCTTGTACGTCTTTTTGTTAGTTTATCAGCTTCGGTTTGTCGTCTGTTGGTCTCAGCCTCTCGCGTCTTTATTTCATCTACAGCATGATCTATATCACGCTGACGTTGATCTAAAAATTCTTCTTTTTTGCTCAAGCGACTCTCAGTCTTTTCTAGTTTATCCTCACGATCTTCAACGACAGCTAAACGTTCGGTCTCAATAACTTCACTGCGGTATTCTGCATCGGCAATTATCTTCGCAGCCTCTTCTTTTGCTTGAAGCATCTTCTGCTTAATCTCAAGCTCCAAAGAACCTCTTTGACCAAGAGCAATAAGCCAACGGAGTACGTAGCCTAGGATAATTCCACCTGCACCAGAAAGCGCAAGCATTATAAGTATAATTTTCAGGGACATAGCAGTCGGTGTATTAATTCGCTAATAGCGAAGATGAAGCAAAAACAAATTAAAGATCGTACAGTCAATCAGCAAAAGCAGGAGTGTCAGCGCAGGGTCAACATGACTCTATCACTTGAAGCGTTCTATAGCAAAAAGGCCGACACACGAAAAATGACCACCTTTTTTATGTTAAGTAATTAGCCTTTATATACCTGATCAACTATTCCGTATTTCTTAGCCTCATCTGCTGTCATAAAGAAGTCACGGTCTACATCTTGAGCAACTTTTTCAATCTTCTGGCCAGTGGTTTTTGCCAATATTTTGTTTAGACGGTCACGAAGTGAAAGAATTCTCTTAGCGCTTATCTCGATGTCAGTAGCTTGACCCTCAACTCCTCCATGTGGTTGATGGATCATTACGTCTGCATTAGGAAGTGCAAACCTTTTTCCTTTTGCTCCAGATGCGAGAATAATAGAACCCATAGACGCAGCCATACCAACGCACACGGTAGAAATATCCGGCTTCACATGGTTCATGGCGTCTACAATTGCAAGTCCAGAATGCACATGTCCACCTGGCGAATTTACATAAAAGTTAATATCTTTCTTTGGGTCTTCAGACTCAAGGAATAGGAGTTGCGCAATTACCAGATTTGCAACGTCATCATTTATCGGCCCGCCCAAAAATATAATTCGGTCCTTCAATAAACGCGAATAAATATCATAAGAACGCTCGCCGAATTGAGATTTTTCAAGGACGATTGGGACAAACATAGAGCTTTTAGAATGTTGTGTAGTCATGTGTGGATATTACAAAAAATGAATACATAAAGCAAAACAGAAGAAATTGGCACTATTTTGCAGGAGATGTTAGCGTTTCCGGTACTATAATGTTTTGTTCTGTGATGCGCTTCCCCCATGCATAAAATGCACCTATTACAATCATCACAACTATAATTATTATAGATATAAGCGCCCCCCAAGACTGTTGTTTGGGGGAAGGGTTTCCGAGTCCTGTTAAAGCTTCTGTAGTTTCTGTTTGTGCTTTTAGATCCATACGTTAACTTAGTATATCAGCAAGAAGGGGTTCCACGCATTCTTATTTTTCTGCCATGTATAGCGAGCGAGCTCGCTCAAACGCTTTTTCGGCATCTGCTTTTCCTTTATACTCTCCAACAACAACATCTTTCTTTTGTATTTGTTTATATGTTTTAAAGAAATGAACAATCTCTTTAAGTGTATGTCTATTGATGTCAGACAAATCTTTGATGTCAGCAAAACGAGGATCGTCAGCAGGTACGGCGATTACTTTTTCGTCTGGCTCACCACCATCAATCATCGGCATAATTGCAACTGGTCGAGCACGCACCAAGATGCCAGGCACTAATGGGGATGTGGTGAGTATTATTACATCAAGAGCGTCTCCGTCATCCCAAAGTGTTTGTGGCACAAAGCCGTAATCAAATGGATAAGTTTGTGCTGTGTGCATTACTCGGTCAAGAGCAATAAGTCCAGTCTTTTTATCAATTTCGTATTTGTTGTGAGAGCCACGCGGTATCTCTATGATGACATTCATCTGTTCTTTAGTCCCTGGATCAACATCGTGCAGTAAATTCATAAGTATGTATCATTAATCTTCGCACAATAACAATACAATGAAGAGAAAACAATATGAAAGGGGTCGTCTAGAAGACGGCCCCTTGTTCTTGAGTATATTTATTCTTTAAATTTCAGAATGACGGAGCATTCAGTTTTAGTTTGTCCGAGCATTGCCAGAAGCACTAAGTCATAAGGTTTTTCCACAAAGTCAAAAGTATACTCTGCAATTAATAGATTTCTTCGTATACGTTCTTGTACTCGCTTCAATCTCTCGCCATTGTGTCGGATTTTGGAATCCAGCCACCGTATGTCTGCATTATTTTCGGCCATGTCTAGTGCCAACTGCTTATAGTATTTGTAATCCAGTGAGTACGACGCCATGTCTCTACAGACTTTTGTCGTTGTACTCATGCTTCTTTCAAAGTATTCAGAGACATAGTTATCCCAAGAGATAAAGGGTGTATTCTCTACCAATTCAATGCGTGAAGCCTTTCTGGAAGTGTTTGAGTAACTTGCATCCACTTGCGTAATCAATAGCGTGCCGAGCACCAGAGCAATATTAATCATATTGTTCATGAGTATCGCCTCCTAAACTAAAAAGAATTATATCTATATGCGTTTATACTCTGATATCTGCATATATGCAAAACCACCTACATACAATGTAGGTGGTTTTGAGAAACAGTAAGGCAATTTACTTATCGTCTTTGTCTTTATCTCTACTTTCTGAAGCATCTGCGACTGTTTCATCAGAATCAGGCAACGCAGTAAGTTCTTCTTCTGCTGGAAGAGATGTTTTCTCTGGAGTGTCATCGTCAACAATTTCGTGCGATTCAGTTGGCATAATTCCTGCTTCCACAGACGGCTCTCCAGATGCAACCTCTTCAGGAGTGATATCAACTGATGTGCCATCGCTCTCTGCAATGTTTGAACCTCCTGCAGACACTATATCTATGTTCCATCCAGTCAATTTCGCTGCTAAGCGTACGTTCTGTCCACCGCGACCAATGGCTAGCGACTGCTCTTCCTCAGCAACAGTAACGGTCGCTCGACGCTCCTCATTGTTCATAATTACCTCAATCGGCTCCGCTGGAGAGAGTGCCTCTTTGATAAATTCTTCCGTATTCTCTGACCATTCAATTATATCTATGCGTTCTCCGCCAAGTTCACTCATTACCGTTGAAACACGTACTCCTCGCTGGCCTACCAATGATCCTACTGGGTCAACATGTGGATCAAGCGAAAGTACTGCGATCTTAGTACGGCTACCTGCCTCACGTGCAATTGCTTTTATTTCAATGTTTCCAGCGGCAAGCTCTGGAGCTTCTGCTTCAAAAAGCTTAACCACAAACCTTGTATTTGCGCGAGATAAACGCAAGTATACGCCACGAAATCCCTCATCAACTGCCCATAACAAGGCACGAATACGCTCACCAGGACGGTAGCGCTCACCAGGAATTTGTTCCTCATATGGAATGATTCCAACAGCACGTCCAAGATCTACAAAGATAGCACCACGCTCCATTCGCTGTACTACTCCACTAACAATGTCATCCTTCTTTTCGCCAAACTCTTTGAGCATGGATAGTTTTTCCGCCTCACGTACCTTCTGGATAACAACCTGCTTAGCTGTTTGTGCCGCAATTCGGCCGAAGTCGTCTTGTGGCTCAAGAGGGAACACAATTTCTTCATTTAACGTAACATCACGCTTAATAAGTTTGGCATTTTCTATAAGCATGTGTTTTTCCGTATCAAAGCGTGGCAATTCGCCTTCAGCAAGTGCCTCCTCTTCATGATTTGGATGATGTACCTCTATAACCTCCTCACCTTCTTCCGGAAAACGAACCATGGATTCGTCCACGACAGTTTTTACTTGCTCAAATGAAACAGTGCCTGTATTGAGGTCAAGTTTCGCACGTACAACTTGTCCACGCTTACCGTATTCTTTTTTGTAAGCAGTGGCCATTGCCGTTTCAATAGCTGTAACCATTGTCTCGCGTGATATACCGCGGTCTTCAAATTCTTCGAGCACTAGGTTGATGGTTTTAAGGTCAATCATATTGGTTGTGTATGTAGCACTTTTATAAAGAAAGTCCGCAAGGCGGACATTTCAGATACTTTGAAGAATACCAGTATCTAGTGTGTGCGTCAATGTCTCCAAGTTTGTCCACGTTTCATATATGCCGAGAGAGCATGTAACACGCTATACTCTATATATTATGCACGTTTCGGAAAGCGAATTGAAAGAGTTTGTCTTGGACTCTGGACTTGTCGCTAGAAAAGATATTGACGCGGCTGCAAAAGAGGCAAAGAAGTTAGGACAATCGCTTGGTAACGTTCTCGTTTCAAACGGCTCTATTACAGAGGATGCCCTTCGCCGTATTCAAGCATATGTTCTCGGTATCCCTTTTGTGAACTTGAAAGGATTGCGTGTCCCTGTTGAAGTACTAGCACTCATTCCTGAGCCGATAGCAAGAACACATAATATTATTGCTTTCAAAAAAGAGAGTGACTCACTAGAAGTTGCAATGCTTGATGTGGATGATCTGGCATCTATAGATTCTGTTCGCAAAAAGACTGGTCTTAAAATTCTACCGCGCTTGACTGATACAGATTCTATTAAGCACGCACTACTTCAATACCAGAAATCTCTAAAAGATGAGTTTGGCGATATTATTTCCGCAGAAGCTGGAAAGTTGAGGCTTGTGCAGGGAGCAAAAGATCTGTCTCATGAGGATTTGAAGAAGATGGCAGAGGACCTTCCAATAGTTCGTATCGTGGATACTCTTTTGCGTCATGCAATTGTTCAAGACGCCTCTGATATTCATATTGAACCAATGGAACAGGAAGTACTAGTTCGATACCGAATAGATGGAATATTACATGACGCCATGACGCTTCCAAAATCTGCCACAGCAGGTATCGCTGCTCGCATAAAAGTACTTGCTAACCTAAAGTTAGATGAGAAACGTCTCCCACAAGATGGTCGTTTCAAGATGGAAACAGATTCAGAGAAAGTATCTTTTCGCGTGTCCGTTCTACCTACTTTTTTCGGTGAAAAGATAGTAATGCGTCTTTTGCGGGAAACAGGAGAAGGCTTCACTCTTGATGCTCTTGGGTTTCATGGCATTAACTTAGAACGCATACACGCGGCTCTAAAACAGAAAACAGGAATAATTCTTGTTTCTGGACCAACAGGAAGTGGTAAAACGACCACTCTTTATACTATGTTGGATATTTTAAATACACCGGACGTTAACATATCCACAATTGAAGACCCAATTGAGTATCAAATGAAACGTATTAATCAGACGCAAGTGAATCCACAAATTGGCTTCACTTTCGCATCAGGATTACGTTCTTTGGTACGTCAGGATCCAGATATAATAATGGTTGGAGAGATCCGTGACAGCGAAACAGCAAGCCTCGCCATAAATGCCGCACTTACTGGGCATCTAGTGTTATCTACCATTCACACTAATAGCGCAGCTGGCGCCATACCACGCCTTATAGACATGGGCGTAGAGCCATTCTTGCTTGCGTCCACTATTCGCGTAATTGTAGGTCAGCGTCTTGTACGTCAATTGTGCGAAGAAAAAGAAGCATATGAATTTACCAAAGAAGCTCGTTCCAAGGTTGCTATAGATGAAGCTTTTGACCGAGCGCTCAAGGCGCTTCATGAAGAAAAATTGATAAAGAAAGATATAGATTTTGACAATGTTCCTTTTTACAGACCTACACCTTCCGGTGAATGTGAAGATGGTTACAAGAGTCGTATTGGGATTCATGAAGTACTTTCAATATCCTCTGCAATTAGAGAAACAATGTTGCACCAAAGCACGTCAGACGCTATTGAAGATCAAGGAAAGAGTGAGGGAATGTTGACAATGTTGGAGGACGGAATATTTAAAGCGGCACGTGGCATCACCTCTATGGAGGAAGTATTGCGTGCAGTATCAGAATAATGTAATGAAGTACAACGTAACCATTCACAAAGAGGGTGTAGAGAACACAAAGAAGGTTATAGAAGCCCCTTCTCGCTTTGCGGTTTATGAGAAGGTAGAAAAAGATGGGGGCACAATTGTTGCGCTTATGGAAAGTAAAAAGGGATTACACATGCCTCGCTGGACTAGTATAACTATTGGTACTGGTATAAAACAGACCGAGATAATTACACTAGCCCGCAACTTATCCGCAATGTTAAATGCAGGGCTCTCGCTCTCCAGAGCATTATCTGTGCTTGAGCGTCAATCTAAAAACAAGTTTTACAAGCGATTAATTACAAAACTTGAAGAAGCGATTAAAAAAGGATCCTCATTCAGTGACGCTCTTGCAGCTAACCCAAAGATATTCTCAAGTCTTTTCATAGCCATGGCGCGCGCTGGAGAAGAGTCAGGATCACTTTCAGGATCACTTACAATAGTGGCGCAACAGATGGAGCGAATGCATGCGCTCATTCGTAAAGTTCGTGGTGCAATGATCTACCCTGCAGTCGTAGTAACTGCAATAATTATTGTTGCAATTCTGATGCTTATGTTTGTTGTGCCAACGCTTACAAAAACATTTGCTTCGCTCGGAGTCGCGTTACCTCTCTCTACACGAATTATCGTTGCGATTTCTGATTTCCTTGTAGCTTACACAGTGTGGGTGTTGCCATTATTTATCGCATTTTTCTCGGCGCTTATTATGTTTGTTCGTTCAAAGACAGGTGGTTCTATGATTTTATGGTTAGCATTAAGAACGCCGGTCATTGGAGAATTAGTGCGCGAGACATACTCTGCTCGCGCTGCCCGCACAATGTCTTCTCTTTTAATGTCTGGAGTGCCAGTGCTTAGCGCTCTTGATATTACAAAAGACGTTGTGCACGCAAAAGTGTTTGCAAACGTTATAGACGAAGCAAAGGTATATGTAAAAAAGGGAGAACCACTATCTAAAGCCTTTATAGAAAACAACAAATACTACCCAGTGTTTATGGGTGACATGCTTGCTGTTGGCGAAGAAACAGGAGGTGTTGCAGAAATGCTCAAACAAGTCGCAGAGTTTTATGAAGAAGACGTTTCAGAAAAAACTAAAGATCTGTCTACAGTTATTGAGCCGATACTAATACTCATCATTGGTGTATTTGTAGGTGTATTCGCAGTATCAATGATAGGTCCGATATATTCAATCTCATCTGCTATCTAGAAGAAGCATAGTATTAGTTCGGGATAATAACGTACGTTCCTCGGTCTACTGCCCATGCGCCACTTGGGCCATTTGAAAATCCGGCGTTTTGAAGTCCAGCAATGTACACAATTGTTGCATTATTTTTCAATTCAATGGCATAGCCAGTAATTTGATTAGCGGACGCATTGTTTCCTATTTTTACAGTGCCATATGGAGCGTAAAGCAATACACTGTTGGCATTGTTGTTCATGACAATAGCGTCAGTACTGCTACTCATTGAAAGCGCCATAGGGAAGCTGTTGGGGTTGCCATTACCAGCTATTGTTATGTTGTTGGATAAATCTATAAGCCCTTGCGTTGTTCGGTTAGTTGGTACATCAGCAATTAGTACAGCGCCACTCGTGCCAGCGCTAGCGTCTACGAGAAAATAAGAATTGTTACCAAAGTCTACGTCACCCTCCACCCAAATTGGTCCTGCTATACGTAGTTTTGCACCGACTCCAATAATAAGGTCCCCTTCAATTTTTACGGGACCTAGTGTTTGGTCTCCTGTGATTGTGTATGTTCCAGTAATAATGCTAGTAGACGAGGCAATGTTTTCCCACGCTAAGACTTGCTGGTCAGATATTGGCATAGGAAGAGCTGGAGCGTTTGGCACACCGCCAGTACTGCCAAGTAATGCTAAGCATGTAGATGAAACTTCATAACTCGCTTGACCAGTTACTGTGCAGTTATACATGGAGTATGCCTGCGCATCTCCGCCTATAGCTATATCGGTAATTGTGGATGACGCCGCAGCTGTTGCGTCACCTGAGATTGATCCACCGCCTGATATAGGGCCGTTGGAATAAACACTTCCTTGGACATTAGAGCCGTTATTCATAATAATGCCACCATCACCTACCTGAAGTCCGTAATGAAATGAAATTAGACTGTTATTAATACTTACTGTGGCTGTGATTGTTTTTGAAGCTACAGGAGAATGTCGGTCGGGTATGTGGCTGGCAACAGTGATCCGGCGCGTATAATTGTTAACTGGGATTGCCGTAACAGTAAAAGTTCCTTTTCCTAGTGGTGTGTCAATTTCACCTATGTATGCAGGTGATTTGTTAAGTTCTGAGATTGCTTTGTCCATGCCCGCCTCCGCAATGGCTAACGCGTCCACTTGTTGGTATGTGTGGCGCTCAAGTTGGACTAAGCTAACCACGCGATTTGCCAACCCTGCTGTAATAGCGAAAAATGTGGCGCCAACTACGAGTGTGAAAAGCAATACAAATCCTTTGTTTGTGTGATTTTTCATATATTGCTATTTCGCATATAAATGTGGGCACGCACATGCGTTTCTATTGGCGTGATACTGGTTTGCGCAGTAGTTGTTGCATCTACAAATAAGCTTTTTGTTGTGGATATATTGGGACTATCGTACTCAAAAGAAAGTTCAGATAGAGATTCTGTTAATAAAAGCGTGCCAGCTGTGCGTACACTGCTTGGTGAGCTGTCTGTAAGTCTGTACGCCTTAGTTCCAGTCGCATGAATACCAATATAATCATAATACCCACTTATCAAATTGCCTGACCTGTCTATAGAAGGAAGTTCAAAGATCACAGTTGTTGTTCCAGTTGTGTAAGATGTGCCCAGAAAATAATGAGAAGACACAATGCGCGTTGCTTGCAGTCCAGCATAACGTGTTTCGCGAGTGATAGCGCTACCGCCTTCTGTTACAGCAACAGAAGCTCGTAAGTGGTTTGATGCTGTGTTGTATTGTCCGTACACATAAGCGACAGCAGAGCCAATAACGGCAGTCAGCGCCGTCACTATGACAATCTCAATTAATGTAAAGCCACGTATTTTCATAACCCACCAACGTCAGTTATCAGTGTTGTAAGTGATATGTAGCGCTCATTTGAAGTGTTGGTTGTCCATGAAACTCCCACCAATACTTCTTTTACAGAAGCACTATAGTTTGTGATGGTTGTGCTCGCAGTACCGTTGGGTAGCTTGAAAAGTAATGGGTCTGTAAATGGCCCGCTTGTCGGCATGGCCACTTGTCCGTCAGCACGGATCGTGTCTAATTTAGTGTGCGCAATTGTAAGAGCAATGTTTGCATGTTTTATACCGTTTGCGTTTTGAATTAACACACCGACAGCAACAAACATGAGCATCGCTACACCAAGCATAAACAAAGAAACAACAACTTCAACAAGTGTAAATCCTCGTGTTGGACGATGCATTATATGTAGTATACCCGAGTCAAGAGCGTGTATACTGGAGAATATGCTTATAGTCGCCAACTGGAAGGCCTATGTAAATGATGTTGATGTTGCTAAAACACTAACTACCCACGCAAAGAAGATTTCAGCATCAAGTGATGCAAAGATAATTATTGCGCCACCATCACCACTTCTCGCACTGCTTTCAAAAGGAAATAGATCAAAAGTGTTTTTTTCTGCACAGGATGTATCACTTGAAGATGTAGGTGCGCACACAGGAGAAGCAACAGCAACGCTAATAAAAAACGTTGGCGCGCAGTATGTAATTGTTGGACATTCGGAAAGGCGTGCCAACGGTGAAACTGTAGAGGATGTATCAGGTAAATTAAAATCCAGCCTAATAGCCGGTCTCACTCCTATTTTGTGTGTTGGTGAGAGTGTCCGTGATAAGGAGGGTGCATATTTAGCCATGTTGCGCGGTCAGATTGTTTCGGCACTAAAAGATCTTTCTAACAAAGAGCGCGCACAAGTCGTTGTTGCGTACGAGCCAGTCTGGGCAATAGGGAAGAGTGCAACAAGCGCAATCACGCCGACAGATCTTGCAGAAATGGTACTTTATATAAGAAAAGTAATTGCAGAAATGGTACCAGGTACAAAAAGTGCACGTATGAAGATTCTTTACGGTGGGTCGGTAGAGCCAGAGAATGCTTCAGAGCTTGCGAATGGAGTAGACGGTTTCCTTATAGGGCACGCATCAATAACTCCGGAGTTATTTGCCGGCATATGCAAGGCAGTCGCATAGTATAGTGTTTATTATGAAGTCGTTGCATGACATTCCTGTGTTACAGAACATCCCAGTTCTTGTACGTACAGCAATGAATGTACCAATTGAAAATGGTGTAGTAACAAACGATTATCGTTTGCGTCAAGCGCTACCAACAATACAATACTTAAGTGAGCGCGGTGCTCGGGTAGTGTTAATTAGTCATATTGGAGAACAAGGCACAGAAACATTAAGGCCAATAACAGAAGCGTTGGCGCAACTTATTTCAAATGTATCTTTTTGTGACGTTACGACAGGTGAGAAGGCTCGTAAGGCGGTGCGAGATCTTTCTTCAGGAAACATACTTGTACTGGAGAATTTACGTAGAAATATAGGAGAAACTAAAAACGATCCTGCTTTTTCAGCAGAGCTAGCAGAGCTAGCAGACATTTTTGTACAAGATTCATTTGATACTTGTCATCGTTCACACGCATCAATTGTTGGCGTACCTGCGCTTTTACCAAGCTATGCTGGATTATTGCTTGAACAAGAGGTTGCAGAACTTGGTAATGTTGTTCGCCCAGAACACCCATCACTCGCTGTTATAGGAGGAGCTAAATTTTCCACGAAAGAGCCAGCAATCAAAGCCCTACTAGGTACTTATGACCATGTCTTTGTAGGAGGCGCGCTGGCAAATGATTTTCTTAGAGCGGCTGGAAAAGAGATTGGCAAGTCTGTCATATCTGGAGCTCCACTTGATGTAATAGAAACACTATTAAAAAATGAGAAACTTTCACTCCCTGAAGATGTGATTGTTGCTCCTAAGGATGTATTCGGCGCTCCAGATGCACGGATGCACGTACGTACATCACTTATTGATTCTGTCCGTAAAGATGAAATCATTCTTGATATGGGCCCCACTACTGCAGCAGTGCTTTCTGCGCGAGTAACAAATGCAAAGACAGTACTTTGGAATGGGCCATTAGGTAATTATGAACATGGTTTTACTGACGCAACAAATGCACTTGCCAGAGCAACAGCAAGTTCTGCTGCCCACACAGTTATAGGTGGTGGCGATACCATAGCTGCTATAGAGACGCTTGGTATACTGCACCGTTTTGATTTTGTATCTACAGGTGGCGGAGCAATGCTTGACCTTCTAGCTTACGGCACTTTACCGGGTATATCTATTTTATCAAAAGACGACTAAGACAAGCTCTTGCGAATAGAGTCGGCGACCTTCTTTGCTTCTCCTTTCGGGTACGGGGTCCCTTCCCAAAGTTTGTAGCCGTCGTTTGAAAAACGTGGGATGAGGTGTACATGTAAATGAAACACGGCCTGCCCAGCTTCTTTTTCATGGTTTGAGTATATATTCATGCCATCAGCACCAACTGCTTTCCGTATAGGTTTAGCGAGTATGCGCACTGTCTCCATTACATCTGCAAATGTCTCACTATCAACATCAAAAATATTCCTAAAAGGTTTTTTCGGAATAACTAGTGTATGCCCAGGATTGTTTGGAGTGATGTCTAGAAAGGCGAGAGTCTTTTCATTCTCGTATATTATCTCCGCAGGTATTTCTCGTCTGAGTATTTTCCCAAATATTGTGTCTTCCATTAAACGTATGATACGCGTTTACAACACCTGTTACAATGCAGGGCACCTATGTTTCAACTTTACAAATCACTTGACGTGTCTGTGCGTGAGTCATTGAAAGAATACGATGATCTTACATCTGCACTGCTGGCTCGTCGCGGTATTACAAATGCAGAAGATGCGAAGTCATTTTTAAATCCTTCATACGACAAACATATACACGATCCGCTCTTAATGAAAAACATGCAAATTGGAGCTGAACGATTGACGCGGGCAATTCTCAAAAAAGAACATGTTGCTGTATGGAGCGATTATGATTGCGATGGTATTCCGGCTGGCGTACTTTTACACGATTTTCTTAAAAAGATGAAAGCGGATTTTGAAAATTATATTCCGCACAGACACAATGAGGGGTATGGAATAAACAAGAATGGGATAGCAAAACTAATTGCAAATAACACATCGTTAATCATTACTGCGGACGTTGGTATTACAGATGTAGATGCAATTGCTTATGCTCGTGAACAGGGTATAGATGTAATTGTCACAGATCATCATCTTCCAGGAGAAGTGCTTCCTGACGCTATTGTTATTGATCCAAAAGCTCACACAGACGAAACCTATCCATTTAAGGAATTGTGTGGAGCAGGGCTTGCTTGGAAGTTATGTACAGCTGCTCTTTCGGTCTCACCAGAATTACGTAGTCGTGCGTCACAAGGATGGGAAAAGTGGTTACTGGACATGGCAGGACTCGCGACTATTGCAGATATGGTCCCACTAACTGGAGAGAATCGCGTCATTGCATCATACGGACTTCGTGTTTTGCGCAAATCTCCGCGTATCGGATTGCAAAAACTATGTCGCTCAATGCGCGTCAATCAATCAACCTTTAGAGAAGATGACGTTGGTTTCATGCTTGCTCCACGAATAAATGCAGCATCACGTATGGGAGAAGCAGGCGACGCTTTTGAATTATTAACAACAACAGATGAGTCTCGTGCAGAGGTTCTTTCCAAAAAACTTGAAAAATTAAATCGTGAACGCAAGGCACAGGTCGGCGCAATAACTCGAGCGTTGCATACAAAACTTAAAGAACGAAAGACTATACCTCGTGTTATTGCACTCGGAGATCCAGTGTGGAGACCGTCCTTGCTTGGACTTGCAGCAAACACAATTTCAGATGAATACGGATGCCCAGTTTTCTTGTGGGGACGTGATGGCGATAACTCTGCAAAAGGCTCATGTCGCTCAGGGGACAGTTCAAACTTGGTGGAATTAATGCGTCTCGCGGAAGAAGTGTTTGTTGGGTATGGGGGCCACGCTGCGTCAGGAGGGTTCACTGTAAAAGAAGAAAAGATATTTGTTCTGGAAGATGTACTGAGCAATGCACACGAGCAAATGATTTCCAAATCAGAAACAGAAACATCTTCACAGTCAGCAGATGCAGAGATACCAATTGAAAGCATTACATTGTCTTTTCTAAATACTTTGGAGCACATGGCACCTTTTGGTGAACAAAATCCCAAGCCAGTATTTGCACTTCGTGATTTAGCTGTAGGGGATGTTTCCCGTTTCGGAAAGTCACATGAGCATGTAAAGATCTCGTTTCACGATGAGATTGGACGACATCGCACAGATGGAATTATCTTTTTTGTAAAAGGTGCGCTACTCAAAAAGATAGATCAACTTGTTACAGGAGGGAACGCAAACATATTAGCTCATTTAGAACGCGACCCGTTTTCTCGTGCGCGACCAGTCCGTTTGCGCATACTTGATGTGTCCTTGGTATAGTAGAGCATATGCAGTATACAATTTTTGCTGATGGAGGAGCGCGAGGCAATCCGGGTCCAGCGGGTGCTGGAGCTGTTGTTAAAAATTCTACAGGCGAAAACGTAGCGCGTGTTTCTGCATTTCTTGGTCACCGTACTAATAATTTTGCAGAGTACGAAGCTGTTATTCGCGCATTTGAATCATTAGGAAACATTGTGAAAGAAAAAGCCGATACAGTTGATGTTGCAGTTAATCTAGATAGTGAATTAATTGTAAAACAAATGCGTGGTGAGTATAAAGTAAAGCATCCGGTATTGAAGGAACAACACTCGCGCCTTCTGCAATATATTGGCGCATATAAAACAGTCGTATTCACTCACATACCTCGTGCACAAAATGCTGAAGCAGACACTCTTGCGAATGAGGCAATGGATGCAGGAGAGTAGTCGCTATGAATATTTTGATCGCGATCGTTGCCGGCTTCAGTGCCGGCGTTTTTATTAGGTCAGTGTATGTAGTTGGGTTAGCTACCGAGATGTTTCTTTTATTTGTGTCGTGCGTACTTCTCATAGGAGCTTATACATTTCATAGAAAGATTTATGTTGTATCAGCAATATTTTTCTTGTGTGTTGCTGGCGGTATTGTGCGCACTTCATTGGTGGACACTCCTCCTCCAGAACCGTTTTTTGCACAAGTAGGTCAACGTGTTGCGTATTATGGAGTGGTGCGTGATGTTGATGTGCGTGATGCACACGAGCGTATTACGATTTCTATTGAAGAAAGTGGTGTGTCAACACGAGTACTTGCTATAACTGATCGGTACACTCTCGTACCAGTTGGCGCTCGCGTGCGCGTATATGGCACACTCGAGATACCCAAATCATTTGAAAGTGATGGCGGTCGTACGTTTAGGTATGATGCATACTTAGCAAAAGATGGAATACGTTTCCTTTTGAACTACGCAGTATTGGAAGTTAATTCTCCAGCGCCGTGGTATTCAATAATGGCGCGACTTTCCGAAGTAAAGAGAATATTTACAGAAGGATTGAATACAGTTTTGCCAGAGCCATATGCATCACTCGCTGGCGGTATAACAGTAGGAGGTAAACAAGGATTAGGAACTTCTTTGGTTGATGCGTTTACAGTTGTGGGACTTGTGCACATTGTTGTTCTTTCTGGGTACAACGTTATGGTGATCGCTGATGCTGTTATGGCAGGATTTACGCGCGCGCGTTTTTCGCGGAGGCGTGCAGCTTTTATAGGTGCAGTGACTATCGGATTATTCGTGCTTCTTACGGGCGCGGGGACAGCTACATTGCGCGCTGGACTCATGGCACTTATTGCTCTTTTTGCTAGAGCTACCAATCGTACTTATGCAGCAAGTCGTGCTCTTTTGGTCGTGGCGCTCATAATGCTTATGTGGCATCCGATGTTGCTTGTGTACGATCCTGGGTTTGTTTTGTCATTAATTGCAACCGCAGGACTTATTTGGCTCTCACCATTTATTGAAAAGTCGCTGTTGTGGATTAAAGGTAAGTTTGTGCGTGAAATCCTAGCAACAACAATTTCTGCACAAGTAGCAGTAATGCCTTTTCTTTTATACCAAACTGGCAATCTATCTTTCGTCTCACTTATTGCAAATGCTCTTGTGTTACCAGTCGTTCCAATTGCTATGGCGCTTTCTGCAATTGGTGCGATAGCAGGAATTTTTCTCGCTCCATTCTCGCTATTCTCTGCTCTTATTATTGCTTATCCGGCCTATCTTGCTACGGCATACATGGTATTGGTGGCCGAGATTATTGCAGCGCTACCATTTGCGAGTATGACAGTACCAGTATTTCCGTTTTGGATAGTAGTGGTTGCGTATGTTCTCATGGGGTGGTTGCTAGTTTGTATATATAAAAAAAGAGTAGTGAACGAATCGTCCACTACTCCAAATGCGCCACTTTGGCGACAGATTGCTTAGTCAAACCAAAATAAACAACATTGCACAATGTACTTCCTTGCCCTGTTCTTTCTGTAGAAGGTCAGACCATCTACAGAAAGTTGTCTTAATCGAACCAGTCGTCCGTCCGTTTGCCGAGCTCTAGATAAATTTCCTCTGAAGTACTGATCAGCATATAGATAGCGAATGGGACGCACCAAGGTGATAAGACTACCGTAAGATAAACGAGAATTGAAGAAAAAATACTCGATATCATTGCAGGTGGCCCAAACAATGCGCTAAATGAGAAGAAGGCACCAAGCAGAGTCGCGAAGCAGGCCAATTCTGCCAATAAGAGTAGTAGTAATTTCCCGCTGAGGACATTTGCCAAGTTTTGAGTTCGAACCAGCATGGTGGAATGAAATATCCGAAGAGTATTCATTTAAATAACCTATTTTATGAGTCCGAGATTAGAGTAGCATGTATTTTAAGTTGACTAAAACAAGCGTTGCAAGTAGGCTCTCTCTAGTTTTGTACGGAGAGGCAAATGGCCATAATTCGGTGTTTCTGGGCTGGAATTCTTGTGAAAAAGGAAGAGATACCTGCAGAGCGAGTATCAGAGTTTCTCAAGGAAATCGAGAAGCATATGCGTATCAAGAATATGAAACACACATCCTGTGGTGTTACGCACACGCTTGATAAATTGTGTATTGATGTGGTGCACGAAGACGATACTGAGTTTCTTGCGTTGTCTGTATGACGACTAAATTGAAAGCGCCATCATGTGGCGCTTTTCTCTATATTTTTGCGTCCGTAAGACGTTTTTCAATCACACTCCAGTTCAAGTTTTCAAAAAAGGCGTCAATGTAGTTCTTCTTTTCAGCCGGTACGTAATCAACCATGAAAGCGTGTTCCCATAGATCAAGTGCAAGCAAGATGGAGAGTCCGGCGAGTTGACCAATTTCATGATCTGCTACGAAAGTGGAGTGAATCGTGTTTGTCATAGAATCGAAGTACACAACAACCCAGCCGACACCTCGAGTGCCGGCTACTTCCTTGATGTGTTTCTCAAGACCTGACTCGCCGTACTTTTCTTTTGCCATAGTCGCAAGAGTTGAGTTCGGATTCATTTCCACAAATCCTTTCTCAAATTGAGAAAAGTAGTACTCATGCATGCGCATACCATCAAATTCAAAGGAAAAACGACGACGAAGCTCAGCGACTACATAAGGATCCATTTCCACCGCACCGTTACGCGTTTCAGCGAGCTTCTTGATAATAAGGTTCACATGCTTCACATATCCTTCATAGAGTCCCAAGTGCACGGAAACTTGTTTTTCCGAGATACCTTTTAAAATAGGCAGGTTAAATATTTTTGTTTCGTATACCATAATGTGAATACTCTACCATGCTCCATGATTACTCACGGATACATATATAGGTACGCTCCTCTGATAGTGGCAGTTTTTCTTGTAACTACTCTAGTGATGTTTTATGTCGCGCGTACGACACGAGAACTCACAGTCTCATTTCTTGATGTTGGGAATGGGAGCGCAGTATTAGTGGAATCACCTTCAGGCACTGTAGTACTCATAGGTGGAGGGCCAGACGCCAGTGTGCTTAGAGAACTTGGCAGAACGCTTCCATTTTGGAAGCGCACCATTGATATGGTCATGGTACCAAGCAAAGCTAGTGGCGTTGTGGGTGGCTTGCCGGAAGTGGTAGCACGTTACAAAGTGGGTGCTTTAGTTGCACCAGAAGCTATTGATACTCGTGCTGGGGAAGTTCTTTTCGAACGGTTTTCAAGTGAGTATGTTGATGTAAATACTTATGTTGCTAGACGCGGTATGCGTTTTGATCTTGGTAGCGGTGCTTATATAGACACACTTGCACCAGACGTGTTTCGTTTAGCGTATGGGGATACAGTCTTCATGTTTTCTGGCGACCTCTCACAAAGGAGTTTAGAGAAGCTCATTACGCTTGATGAATCATTTGGTCTCTTGCGTGCTGATGTGGTGGCCATTCCTCACGAAGGAAAGACAAGCGAAGCTCTAGACACATGGCTCGCTCTTTTGCGAGCACATTGGGCTGTAATCTCCGTAGCTAACTACAATCGGTATAACTATCCGAGCACAGATACTATTGCAAGTATTGTTAAGCACAGCATGAAACTTGTGCGTACGGATACATCTGGACGCGCTGTATTTGTGTCAGATGGCGAGCGTGTCGTGCACAAATAAAGTCCACGATACCAAATCGCAACAGTTTTTTGTTTGCAATAGAGAGATCTTCTCCTAGTGAGTGTTACAATTACTGAAGAAATCTCAAGGCTTTCATAAGGAGGGAGTCATGATGGGCGTTGTACGTTTTTTGTTTGCTCACGCTAAGATTATTTTACTTACCCCATTGGCCGTATTCTTTGTTTATGTACCGTGTATATTTATTGCTTTTGGTGTATATCCAGAACTGATTGTAAAAGTGCCGTGGGAAGATGTTGAGTTTGCAGTGATTGAACTTGTGGGTCTGGGCCTCGGAATATTAGTTGGCATAGAAATGTTCTTCGGATTAGTTCTCTTGCTTGTAAAGATGATCCAGATGGATTACGAAACAAGCGTTATCTTGTAGGCAAAGTATAAATTAAAAGCCTCGGCTACTCGAGGCTTTTAATTTTCAGTAGAGTCTTTAAATAACACCAGCTTTCTTGAATGTTGCGTACGCACCATTCTTTTTTACAGAGCGGAGACCTTGAGCAGAGATATCTACGATAATAGTCTTCTCAAGCTCAGGAATATAGAATCTGCGACGTTGTAAATTTGCCTTTCGGCGCACCTTGCCTGTAGGGTTGAATTGAGTAGCACGCGTGCGGTTTGAGTACCGTCCGCCTACTTGTGTGCTTTTGCCAGTTACGCTACATGTGCGTGCCATAGTGTGCGCATGGTAGCATGAGATACGAAAGACGCAATACTATATGGAAGCCATCCTCATTCTAATCGTACTTATATTTTCAATTATCGTGCACGAAGTAGCGCACGGGTATGCTGCTTATACCCTTGGTGACCCTACCGCAAAACTGGCTGGTAGACTTACTCTCAACCCAGTGCCTCATATTGACCCAATGGGCTCAATATTCTTGCCTGCATTACTCGTGTTTACGCACTCGCCGATTTTTTTCGGGTGGGCTAAACCAGTACCGTATAATCCATACAACTTAAGGAATCAGCGGTGGGGAGAGGCGTTTGTTGCAATTGCTGGCGTTGCAACAAATCTGTTTCTAGCTGTTATTTTCGCAGGATTTGTACGACTTGCTTCCGCGGGGTTGATTCCAGAGACTGCAGGCGCATTTGCAGGTACTGTTGTGTTTGTGAATCTGTTTTTAGCACTTTTCAATTTAATACCATTTCCACCGCTAGATGGCTTTACTTTCTTAAGAGGAATACTTCCGTTTCAGTACGCACGTCACCTTGTTGAGATAGAACACAAGGTGCAGTCTTCTGGGTTTGTAACGCTTATTCTCTTCTTGTTAGTCTTCTCATACTTTTTTGCACCACCATTCTTTAACTTTGTATTCTGGGTAGCAGGGCTTTTGATGGGTGTATAGGTTGCATTCTTTCGGGTTCTCCTCTATAGTCATGAGCGACCCCGATGGGGTCTTTTCATTCAAAGCATGGCAACCATAAATCAGCTTACGAAGAAGCGACGCACGGACAAACAGCGCAAATCAAAGGTGCTGGCACTTGGTCGTGGTTTCAACTCACTCAAAAACAAACCATCTTTCTATGAGTCGCCATTCAAACGTGGCGTATGTACTAAAGTGACCACAAAGACCCCACGTAAACCAAACTCAGCTATCCGTAAAATAGCTCGTGTGCGTCTTTCTAATGGCATGGAAGTCACTGCGTACATACCTGGCATGGGACATAATTTGCAAGAACACTCAGTTGTTTTGCTTAGAGGTGGTCGTGTGAAAGATATCGGTGTGCAATACACTGTTGTGCGCGGTAAGTTAGATGCGTCTGGTGTGGACACGCGTCGAAAGGGTCGCTCACGTTACGGTGCTAAACGCCCTAAGGCCGACTAATTTTTATAATAAATATGCGTAGACCACTTAAAAAGAAACGAACATGGCGTCCAGATCCGGAATTCAAGTCCGAGGATGTTACTCGCTTTGTAAATGCCATCATGCTTGATGGCAAGAAAGATACCGCCCGTAAGGTTGTATACGGTGCCTTCTTTAAAATAAAAGAAGAAGGAGCTGATCCAGTAGAAACATTTGAAGCAGCTATCAGGAACGTGTCACCACTTATGGAAGTGCGTTCTCGTCGCGTGGGTGGTGCAAACTATCAAGTACCACGTGAAGTACCTCAGAACCGTCGACTTGCTCTCGCATACCGATGGATCATAAATGCAGCTCGTAACAAGAAAGGACGCCCGATGGCCGAAAAGCTTGCAGACGAGATTAAGTTTGCCGCAAATAACGAGGGGGATGCTATTAAAAAGAAAGAAGAGATGCATCGTATGGCAGATGCCAACAAGGCCTTCGCCCACTTTGCTTGGTAAATAAGAAAATTCCGCAGAATAAAGCCTCGCGAATGCGAGGCTTTTATTTTTGTATGACGTCCTATGCTTTTAAGACAAGTGCTATGTTCCTTGGCATTGAGATCAACAATAGAATTAAGCAAAAAAGCAATTGCACGATATAGAGCAATGAGATACCCGCAGCTAGTAAAGTACTTCCAAGCACGGAACATGCACACCCTACGAAGCCCCACGATTTTCTCTCTTGAAGCCTGACGTCTTCCGAGGATTGTTCGCATAAATATGACGGGAACAAAGCAAGCAGTAAGAAAAAGAATCCTAAAATACGAATTGTAGCGTACTCATGGTCTAGATCCATAAGTTGCGCCAATACCAATTCACTCAAGAAGGACATGCCGATTGTCAAGATGATACAGAACACAATAAATAAAAATCTCCATGCCATTAGAGTACCCCTATTCGAATCCAGATAAATAAAAGCACAATTTGGGACGAATAACAATTTCAAATACTCCATCAAACATGAGGGACTCAAGGATCCTATATTGCCCATATGTCCTATGTTATTGTTTCTCTGGACCGGATAAAGGTTGATTAGATACCACCTTGAATGCACTTAGGATATGCCAATATGCATAGAAGAGACATTCTTCAACGCGCAACAGCTTGTTGGTGGAGTGACGGCTCACCAAGGCAACGACGTGCGATGCAGAACGTGATCCCAAGGGTTGATGAGTTCATGTGTATTCGCTTGATGCTCC
>JBFJWB010000003.1:0-34394 GCA_041623915.1 Minisyncoccia bacterium
ATAGAAGAGACATTCTTCAACGCGCAACAGCTTGTTGGTGGAGTGACGGCTCACCAAGGCAACGACGTGCGATGCAGAACGTGATCCCAAGGGTTGATGAGTTCATGTGTATTCGCTTGATGCTCCTCCTCCATATTGCGCTCCAGTACCATGCCCGGTCGCCTCGCGACCGGGTTTTACTTTTCCCCTACATTTCGCTATAGTTTCTGAAACGCTTCGGCGGCTTTATTTTTTCTAATCAACCCTTATGAATCGCGATTATCCACTAGAGAAAGTGCGCAACTTCGGCATCATAGCCCATATTGACGCTGGTAAGACAACAACATCTGAAAGAGTCCTTTTTTATACTGGCTCTCAGCACAAGATTGGTGAGGTGCACGAGGGAGAAACCACCACAGATTGGATGGAGCAGGAGCGTGAGCGTGGTATTACCATTACGTCAGCTGCAATCACTTGTTTCTGGACGCGCACGTCAGAGATAGACAAAAAAGATTCTTCTAAGAAATTCCGTTTCAATATTATTGATACTCCAGGGCACATTGACTTTACTGCAGAGGTGCAGCGCTCTATGCGCGTCTTGGACGGCGCAGTTGTTGTGTTTGATGGCGTTGCTGGTGTAGAGCCACAGTCTGAGACAAATTGGCGCTATGCAGATGAGGCAAGTGTTCCACGTCTTTGTTTTATAAATAAACTAGACCGTACGGGAGCGTCTTTCGAGCGTTCATATGCTTCTGTGCTAGACCGTCTTTCAAAGAAAGCCGTACGCATGCAGATTCCGGTAGGAGAAGAAGGTGATCATGATGGTGTTGTAGATCTGCTTTCCATGCAGGCGTATTCTTTTTCTGGGAATATGGGTGAAGAAGTAATTGCTGGCGAAATACCTGAAAACCTTGTTGAAGACGCAAAGAAGTATCGTGCGGAGTTGGTTGAGAGAATTGTAGAACATGACGATGAAGCTATGGCAGCGTATCTAGAAGGTACAGAGCCTGCGCTTGAAGACTTGAAGAAGATATTGCGTAAAGCTGTGGTCGGTAATGAGATTTTTCCAGTGTTCTGTGGCTCTGCTCTTAAAAATAAAGGTGTTCAGCTAGTGCTTGATGCTGTTGTTGATTACCTACCTTCACCAGCAGAACTACCACCAGTTAAGGGAATGAATCCAAGCAACGATGAGGAAATAGTGCGACACCCATCAGACGATGAACCATTTACGGCGCTTGTATTTAAGCTTCAGACAGATCCATTTGTCGGTGCACTTGCCTTCTTTCGTGTGTACTCAGGAACACTTGAGGCGGGTTCATATGTTTATAATTCCACCACTGGAACAAAAGAGCGTGTCGGGCGCATTGTACGTCTCCAAGCAGATAAGCGTGAAGAGGTCGATAAGGTATATACCGGAGAAATTGCCGCCGCCGTAGGACTTAAGGAAACAAAGACTTCACACACATTGTGCAGTGAGTCATCGCCTATTGTTCTTGAATCCATTAAATTTCCAGAGCCTGTGGTTTCTCTTCGTATTGAACCAAAAACTAAAGCAGATCAGGAAAAACTTGGCGTTGCATTACGCAAGCTTTCAGACGAAGATCCAACCTTCCGTGTTTCTTCAGATCAAGAAACAGGAGAAACTCTTATCTCAGGAATGGGCGAGCTTCATCTTGAGATTCTTGTGGATCGCATGAAGCGTGAATTTAACGTAGAAGCCAACATCGGCCGGCCACAGGTAGCATACAGGGAAACTATTCAAGGGAGCGCTGAAGTGGAGCATAAATACATTAAGCAGTCTGGAGGTCGCGGTCAGTATGGTCACGTTAAAATCCGCATGAAGAAGCTTGAACCGTTGGAGGATGGCGCTAAAATTTCCAAAAACGTTAAGCGTGAAGATCACTTTGAATTTATTAACAACATCAAGGGCGGTGTAATTCCTCAGGAATACATTCCTGCTGTTGAAAAAGGTCTTCGTGAGTCTATGGATCGTGGTATTTTGGCTGGCTATCCAGTTGTGGATGTATCAATAGATCTGTTTGATGGCTCGTATCACGATGTAGACTCTTCCGAAATCGCATTTAAAATTGCAGCATCTATGGCTTTCAGTGAAGCTGCGCAAAAAGCAAAACCAGTCATTCTAGAGCCAATTATGCGTGTGGAAGTAGTTGTCCCTGAGCAGTTCATGGGTGACATCACTGGCAATTTGTCTGGGAAGCGAGGCGCAATTGAGGGAATGGAAGATCGTGGCCAAAACAAAGCTGTCCATGCGAAGGTTCCGCTTTCAGAGATGTTTGGCTACACCACAACACTTCGTTCCATGACAGAAGGTCGTGGCTCTATGATAATGGAATTTGATCATTACGAGGTTGTTCCACAGAATGTAGCAACGGAAATTATAGCCAGTAGAAAGTAAATAAACTCTCATCTCACAAAAACCGCCTTATCTTTAGGCGGTTTTTGTGTAAGGGCTTGCGCTTTTCTGTTGGTTTGGGTACATTTATCCATAACGCAACTTGGCGTCGCTCTTTGGCTTGTCTTCTTCTGTTAGTCGGCAAGTCTTAGAGGTTTGTCCGACTTTAGTCGGCTTTATTCGTGACTTTAGCAATAAACTAAACGACTATGGCAGCAGAATTTGATCGTGCGAAGCCACATATGAACGTTGGCACCATTGGCCACGTTGACCATGGAAAAACTACCCTTACAGCGGGTATTCTTCATGTGCTTCAGATGTTGAAGGGTGAGGCATATGACTCTCGCGCGGAGGAAGTAGATAAGATCGATAGCGCACCGGAAGAGAAGGCGCGTGGTATTACGATTGCACTCCACCACTCGGAGTACGAATCACCAAACCGTCACTATGCGCACATTGATGCGCCAGGACACGCCGACTACATTAAGAACATGATTACAGGTGCCGCCCAGATGGATGGCGCAGTACTCGTAGTTGCAGCAACTGATGGCGTTATGCCACAAACACGTGAGCACATCCTTCTTGCAAAGCAGGTGGGTCTACAGAAGCTCATTGTTTTCTTGAACAAAGTAGATATGGTTGCAGAAGCAGATCTTATTGACCTTGTGGAAGAAGAAATCCGCGAACTACTTACAAAACAAGGTTATGATGGTGAAAGCACGCCAATCATTCGTGGTTCTGGTTTGAAGGCTCTTGAGTCAGCGGACATGAACGATGAATACGCTCAAAAGGTTAAAGAGCTTATAGACACTATGGACACGTACTTTGACCTCCCAGTACGCGAGACGGACAAGCCGTTTCTCATGCCTATTGAGGACATCTTCTCTATTGAAGGTCGAGGTACAGTTGTAACAGGTCGTATTGAGCGCGGTACAGTGAAGGTCGGTGAGGAAGTTGAAATCGTCGGTATTAAGGATACGGCGAAGACAACAATCACTGGAATTGAGATGTTTAACAAACAACTTCAGGAAGGACAGGCTGGCGATAACGCAGGAATTCTTCTTCGTGGTACGAAAAAGGACGATGTACACCGTGGTCAGGTACTTGCCAAGACTGGATCTATCACTCCGCATACGGACTTCGAGGCAGAAGTGTATATCCTTAACAAGGATGAGGGTGGTCGTCATACACCGTTCTTCACTGGTTACAAACCACAGTTTTACATTGGTACTACTGACGTGACTGGGGAAGTTACGCTTCCAGAAGGTAAGGAAATGGTGATGCCAGGAGACACTGTTACCTTTAAGGTAAAGCTTGTGGCACCAATTGCGCTTGAAGACCAACGCCGTTTTGCTATCCGTGAGGGCAGTAAGACAGTTGGTGCAGGCGTTGTAACGAAGATTACTGCCTAATAGCTTCTGGCTCCTACTCGTATGGCAACGACAACAAAACGAACTACGAAGAAAGCGGTACCTACCGCAGAACATAAGCTCCGTATCCGTGTCCGTGCCTACGAGCACAAGATTCTTGATCTTTCCGTTAAGCAGATTATGGATACAGCGACTCGACTCGACGCCAAGGTCGTGGGTCCTGTTCCACTCCCTACGGAGATCAAGCGTTGGACAGTGAACCGCTCAACGTTTGTTCATAAGGACGCGCGTGAGCAGTTTGAAATGCGCATTCATAAGCGCTTGATTGACATCTTGAATCCTGCTCCGAAGGTGATTGAGGCTCTTACGAATCTAGATCTTCCATCTGGCGTGACGATTGATGTGAAAATGGTGTAATAGTGAATATGGTGCACAACAAAACCGCCTCCAACAGGCGGTTTTGTTGTGCACCAAGAACAGTTTATTTTGGGTTATACTAGAATAAGAATTACTCACTTAGTTTTGATTATATGAATATTTGTATGGATAAGTGCATGTGTTGGATGGGGAGATGTCAGGATGTCGCACCATTGGTATTGCGTATTGCGGTAGGTCTTGTTTTCTTTATGCATGGTTGGCAGAAGTTGACCCTCTTCAAGGTAGAGGGGACAACAGCACTTCTTACTGGCCTAGGCTTTCCCGCAGCAGGGTTCTTGGCGGTAGTTCTTATTGCCGCAGAGCTTTTGGGTGGCCTCGCTCTCATTTTAGGGCTCTTTACGCACTGGGCAGCTAAGATTGTCGGCGTGGTAGCTATAGTTGCATTATTTGCCGTGCATTTTGAGTACGGCTTCTTTTTACTAAATACAGATGGTGGCGTAGGGTATGAGTACACACTTGTGCTTTTTGCTGCTGCTGTATCGCTTATGATGACGGGCGCAGGAAAGTACTCGCTCGATGCTAAGTTCTTCAAGAAGAAAGAAACGGGGGACAGTATGACCTAAGTAGGTTCTCCAGAGAACAAAACCGCCCCTTCAGGGGTGGTTTTGTTTTTCTTGCATGTTTTAGTGCTGTCGTGTAAAGTGCTTGAATCGCTATGTCCCTCGGGACCAATGGCTCGAAGGGTCAAATTGACCCGACGGCGCCGTTTAGGCGCATTTTTCATGAAATTTATTCTTGCAAAGAAACAGGGTATGACGCGCGTCTTCACAGAAGAAGGTCGCGTATTTGCTGGCACACGACTTAAAGCAGATCCAGTCGTCGTTACTCAAGTGAAGACTGCGGACGGCGTTGACAAGTACTCTGCTGTACAGATTGGTTTTGGCGCACGTAAGACCAAGAACGTCAGCAAGGCTGTTCTTGGCCACACAAAAGAAAAAGGATATCAGGCTATTCGCGAGTTCCGTACTGTTGGAGCCGGAGATCTTTCTGTAGGTGCCGAAATCTCCATAGATACTTTTGCCGTTGGCGACAAAGTCTCTGTCGCAAGCCTGAGTAAAGGGAAGGGTTTTGCTGGAGTAGTGAAGCGCCATAACTTTAAAGGTGGACCACGCACACATGGCCAAAAGCACTCGGAGCGCGAGCCGGGTTCTATCGGAGGATCGGGTGGTCGCGCTGGCGGTCGTGTAGTTAAAGGTATGCGTATGGCTGGCCGTATGGGCACTGATCGTGTGACGGTTAAAAATCTTACGGTTTTGGCTGTAGACGCTAAAACAGGAGAAATTATTCTTTCTGGTGCAGTACCAGGGAATCGTGGAGCATTGGTTGAAATTGTCTCTATGCCATCTAGCCCCCACACAACTGCATAAATTTTCGTACTATGGAAACTACAACTACAAAAAAAGATACTGTTATGCCAAAACTTGAAGCAAAAGTGTATTCAGTGGCAGGAAAGGAGGTGTCTACGATTACCTTGTCTGAATCTGTTTTCGGTAGAGCATTTAATGCAGATCTTGTTCATCAGGTTACAACCGCACTTGCTGCAAACAAACGGCAAAATCGAGCACACACCAAGGATCGTTCTGAAGTAGCTGGTGGAGGAAAGAAGCCATGGAAGCAAAAAGGCACAGGTCGCGCACGTCATGGTTCGTCTCGCTCGCCTATCTGGCGTCATGGCGGTATCACTTTTGGTCCACGTACGGAACGTGATTACAGCGAGAAGATAAATCGTAAGACGCGCGTTGCCGCTCTTTATGCGGTGCTGTCCCAGAAAGTGAAGGATGGTGAAATTGTGTTTGTTGACTCACTTGCGTCTTCCGAGCCAAAGACTTCTATGGCTGTAAAAGCTCTTGAAGCACTAGGAAAAGCAACGGACACAACATTGTTGTCACCAAAGAAGACTGGTCACACAGCACTTATTGCAACAAATGAATACAATGAGAATACTATTAAAAGCTTCCGTAATGTAACAGGTGTTGCCACTGAGGAGTTACGAAATCTTAACCCACTTGAGGTGCTTTCATACCGTTATCTTGTCATTGAGAATCCACAAGAATCATTGAAAGCACTTGAACAACGCGCAAAGTAATAAAAATTGTATGGCTATTTTCGGATCAACAAATAAGAAAGAAGAAAAAAAGACAACGGCTAAAAAGTCTTATGCGCGTACGGTGGTACTAAAAGACGGTATCGCTAATGAGATTATTATCGCACCATGGTTTTCTGAAAAGGCACTTCTTGCTACAGAAAAAGGCGTATATGTATTTTCTGTACCCATTTCTGCAACTAAAGCACAAGTAGCTGGAGCAATTAAAGAGCTCTATAATGTAACACCAAAGAAAGTTAATCTTGTGCATCTTCCAGCTAAAAAAGTATCACTGCGTACACGTCGTGGTATCGGCTCTCGCGCACGTCGTCATAAGGCGTACGTGCATCTTAACGCTGGTGACACCATTCAATTTGCATAATTCTTTACTATGAAAAAGTACCGTCCAACAAGTCCAAGTCGTCGCGCAATGACAACACTCCCTTACAGGGATCTTTTGTCTGGCGATACACCACACAAACCTCTTTTGAAGAGCAAGAAGCGACAAGCCGGTCGTAATGGCTTTGGGCGTATTACAATGCGTCATCAAGGAGGTGGCAATAAGCGTCGTTTACGCGATATCGACTTTACCTTCAACAAGAAGGATATTCCAGCAAAGATTGAAACCGTAGAATACGATCCATATCGATCTGCACTCATTGCGCTTGCTCTTTATGCAGATGGCGAGCGTCGTTATGTGATTGCACCACGTGATACCAAACCTGGGGATACTTTTATTGTAGGAGAGAACGCGCCTATTTCAGCCGGAAACCGCGCTCCACTCGGTAAGATGCCAGTAGGTACGTTTGTATATAACATTGAGCTGAAGCCAGCAGCGGGTGCACGCCTGGTACGTTCTGCGGGCACGAATGCAGAAGTTATTGCTCATGATGCTGGGTACGCGCTTGTAAAGCTCCCTTCAAGCGAGGTACGTAAGATTTCAGATCTTTGTTGGGCATCTATTGGCTCTGTTGGCAACGAAGAGTACAACTTGGTGGTGCTCGGCAAGGCAGGACGTTCTCGCTGGCTCGGTATTCGCCCTACGGTGCGTGGTACGGCTATGAATCCAGTAGATCATCCACACGGTGGTGGTGAAGGCAGGCAGGGCCGAGGACTTCGTCGCGCGAAGACCAAGTGGGGTAAGCCATCCGGCAAGGGCCAAAAGACCCGTACGCCGAAGAAATACTCCAACCAGTTTATTGTTTCTCGTCGCAAAGTCGGCAAGAAGCGCAAATAAAGAAAGCCCCGCATTGCGGGGCTTTATCATGTGTTAGTCACTTCCGATTAAAAGCGAATCTTTCGTTTGACGTTTCCACATTTTTTGCAAACCATCCTCACCCAATTCACGCGGGGTGTATCCAAGTAGTTGGCGTTCAATGTCGTCCAAATCACGATTTAAATAATTGTCTTTCTGCCGAACAGGAACGATTTTTTGAAGCGTCTCGTGTTCAAGTTCTTGGCTCAGAGCCACATTTCTCATCACTTTTCTCCAAAAGAACTTTGTGTGCAGAGTAACATAAAGCCCCGCATTGCGGGGCTTTAAACGAATATGACGGTTACACAAGAACTTTTTCACGCACGAAGTCTCCTGCACTTAGGTGTTGGACGTGCGTAGCGCCACGAGCGACGTCGATGATCTGCTTATGCCATGTTATGGCAAGCACGAAATCAGTAATCCCAATCCCGAGTATATCTTTCTGGGAAAGGAAAAATCCGTGGAATCGCAGAAACTCTCGACCTTCCTTGAAATATTCCAGGACGGTTTCTTCTGTGACGTACCCCCAGAAATGGTTCGCCTTACTTGCAAGGTCGGCTCGTGTCTCAAATGCCAGTGCAATTACGCTATGGTTTGAGAATTGCCCAACCCGGAAACTCCAACCCTCTGGGTGTATGTCGAACATATTCCGCCACCAGTTCAGTGGAGCATGCCAATTAAGCCAGCATATACCGCGTTCAACGCGACGGGTCGCAATCATTCTCGCAAGTCTTTCGGGGTCGATACTGCGTAGGGAGAACAAGCTCATAATCCATCTCCAGTGGTTGTATAAGTTAAGTCTGTGCGAGACTATAGCACCAAACCCTCTTCAGGGGTAAAGAGTCGTAGTGTCAGTGTTTGACAGAAGCGCTCATTTCCTATACATTTGCCTTATCCCGCCCCGCGGGTATTTATTTGCTCACTACATGGCACGAAGTCTTAAAAAAGGTCCTTTTGTGGATGTGAAACTCCTCAAGAAGGTTGAAGGAAAGAAACCAGCAGATGCTGGGGTTATTAAGACATGGGCACGTCGTTCGCAAATAAGCCCAGAAATGGTCGGTTTCACCTTTGGTGTCCATAACGGAAAACAACATGTTGATGTTTTGGTTTCAGAGGAAATGGTGGGGCATCGTCTAGGTGAATTTTCTCCTTCTAAGAAATTCGTTCGACACGGAGGGAAAATGCAGAAAGAGCTTGAACAAAAGCGTCAAGAATCTGAAATCGCCGCTGCAAAAGCTGCTTCTGCTGGTAAAAAATAACGTATGAAAGCACAACTTGGTAACTATAATCAAGCTCCTCGCAAAGTTCGTCTTGTAACGGATTTGGTAAAGGGTAAGAAGGTGCCGCAGGCGTTAGATGCGCTTACGTTCTTACCTAAGCGTGCCGCAGAGCCTATCAAGAAACTTATTGAGAGCGCTGTTGCTAATGCAAAGTCTGAAGGCAGAGAAGCAGAGGATCTTACTATTGATTCAATCGTAGTTGAGAGCGCCGGTATGATAGTGCGCCATATGCCACGTGCATTTGGTCGTGCGGCCCCCATTCGTCACAAGAAATCTCGTGTAAAACTCACCCTCGCTTAATTTTTTATGACACATACTGTACATCCTTACGCACACCGTCTCGGCATCATCCGTGACTGGAAAAGTCGTTGGTTTGCTGGTGACAAGAAGAGCTATCGCGAGAACTTGCTTGTTGATCAAACTATCCGTACTTTTCTGAAGAAACGTCTTGCAAGTACATATACTAGTGGTGTAGAAATTGAGCGTTCAGCTAATGAATTGCGCGTTATTGTTGCCACTGCCCGCCCTGGACTTGTTATAGGTCGTTCTGGTGAAAATGCCACGAAATTGCGTACAGAAGTGACTAATTTGGTAAAGAAAACAGCTCCAGACCATGGTCGCACTGTAAAACTTGATATTGTAGAAATCCGTCAGCCAGAACTTGATGCAGCTGTTGTAGGAATGATGGTTGCTGAAGGAATGGAAAAGCGTATGCCGTTTCGTCGTGTATTGAAGCAGACTGTTGAGAAGGTTATGGCTGTACGTGAAGTTGAAGGCGTGCGAATTTCTGTTTCTGGTCGTCTTGGGGGCGCAGAAATGAGTCGCAAGGAGCAAGTAAAGAAAGGTCGTGTGCCGCTTCAAACTTTTCGTGCAAACATTGATTTCGCACATACTGAAGCACATCTACCATATGGCGTTATAGGTATTAAGGTCTGGATATACCTAGGTAATGTGTATCAAGATAAAAAGGGCGCTGATGCCCGCCGAATATAATTTAATTGCATATGTTGTTTCCTAAAAAAGTAAAGCACCGCAAGTGGCAAACTCAACGCAAGCACCCTACAAAGCTTTTGCGCCCTGACACACGTGGTACTACGCTTACGGTGGGTTCATTCGGCCTCAAAGCACTCTCTTCTGCTCGCGTAACGAGTAATCAGATTGAAGCTGCTCGTAAAGTACTAACTCGAGCAACAGCAAAGACTGGGAAACTGTGGATCCGTATTTTTCCGGACAGACCTGTAACACAAAAAGCAGATGGAGTGCCTATGGGATCAGGGAAGGGCGACCCGAAGCACTATGTTTTTGAGGTGCGTCCAGGGCGTATTCTTTTCGAAATTGACGGTGTTTCTGAGCCTGTAGTGCGTGCACACATGAAGCAAGCAAGCTCAAAGCTTCCAGTAAAAACTACAGTCGTAGCACGCTAAATAAGTATGGAAAAAAACAAAAACATAATGAAGACGAAGACGAATGAGGAGCTTACTAAACTTCTTAAGGATACTCGTGCAACATTGCGTACTCTTCGTTTTGAGTCTGCAGGATCTCGTCCAAAAGAATCAAACGCACCAAAAAAGGCTCGTAAGATAGTTGCAAGAGTTCTTACTGAGATTCATGCTCGCAGTAACACACAATCTTCTTAATCTTATTTTTTATATGGAATCTACAACCACATCTCACGTTCAAAAGTTTACTGGCGTTGTCGTTAAGACGTCTGGCCAGCAAACCGTTGCTGTACGAGTTGATCGGTACGTTAAGCATCCAAAGTACAAGAAGTACCAAGTGCGTTCAAAGACATATCTTGTACACGACCCTGAACAGGTGGCACAGATCGGAGATACTGTGACAATTGTCTCGTGTAGGCCAGTGTCTAAAACTAAGCGCTTTGTTATTTCACCAAAATAACCATGTTACAACCTCAATCCATCGTTCGTGTTGCAGATAATTCCGGCGGTAAGATCGCTCGTGTTTTCAAGGTGCCAGGAAGCTCTAAGCGTCGCTACGCTCGTATTGGTGATGTTGTTATTGTCTCTATACAGACCGCAGAGCCTCGCAAGCAAGTAAAAAAGAAGGATATATATCGCGCTGTTGTCGTGCGTCAAAGTAAGTCTTTTGGTCGTAAAGATGGATCCTATATTCGCTTTGATGAAAATGCAGTTGTCTTGATAGAAAAACAAGGTAAGGAAATGGGACTCAAGGGCAATCGTGTATTTGGTCCAGTTCCTAGAGAGCTTACTGAACGCGGCTGGCACGCAATTGCATCTTTAGCTCCTGAAGTTGTTTAATATTCTTGTATATGAAAATCAAAAAAGGAGACAAAGTTAAGGTAATCACAGGTAAAGACAAAGGGAAGTCCGGCGAAGTTCTTCGTGCATTTCCACAAACAGGAAAGGTGCTTGTTGATGGAGTTGCTATAGCTAAGCGTTCCATACGTGGTACGCAAGGTCAGACAGGTCGTGTTGTCGAGCGCGCTATGCCAATTGACGCTTCAAATGTTATGCTCATTGATCCAGAGACTAAATCAATAACTCGTGTTGGATACCGCGTTGAGGACGGCAAGCGCGTACGTATTGCCAAAGCAAGTAACCATGTGCTCAAATAGATTTTCTGTATGACGACTACAATTACAAAACAAAAGCAACAAACTGCATACGATGCTCTCCGAGAACAATTCGGGTACAAGAGTTCTATGCAATCACCTCGCCTACAAAAAGTGGTCATATCTTCTGGCGTTGGAAAGAAGCGTGACCAGAAAGTAATTGAGCTTATTGGAGACCGCATTGCTAAAATTACTGGACAAAAAGCTGCTCCACGCGCCGCACGTCTTTCTGTTGCGGGCTTTAAAGTTCGCGAAGGAGACATTGTTGGATTGGCGGCCACTCTTCGTGGTGAACGTATGTTTGAATTTATGGATCGTCTTATACACATTGCCCTTCCTCGCACACGCGACTTCCGAGGTCTTCCAGTAACGGCCATTGACGACATGGGCAACTACACCATCGGTATTCGTGAACACACGATTTTCCCAGAAACTAGTGATGAAGATGTAAAGGACGTATTCGGCCTTGCAATAACCCTCGTCACCTCAGCGCACTCTAAGGCTGAGGCAGAAGCGTTCCTGCGTCACCTAGGAATGCCTCTACGCGTTGACGTGAGTCAAAATCGCTGATAATCTGAAGCTCTTGCTCTTCGGAGCTATTTTTTATGGCAAAAACTTCCCAAATCGCACGAAATGCAAAAAAGGCAACACTAGTTAAGAAATACGCACAAAAGCGTACAGATCTTAAAGTTGCTGGTGATTTTGATGCGCTTCAGAAGTTGCCTCGTAGCTCCTCCCCAGTGCGTTTAAAGAATCGTTGTGCTGTTACTGGTCGCTCTCGTGGATACCTTCGTGCATTCGGTTTGTCTAGAATACAATTCCGAGAGCTAGTTCTTGAAGGCAAGATCCCCGGAGTTAAAAAAGCATCATGGTAACCGACCGCGTAGCAAATTTCATAATAAGTCTTAAAAATGCAGCTGCCATCAGCAAGGCAGATGTTTCTGTACCACATGCGACGCATCTGGAAGCGATTGCAAAGAAATTGAAGGAATTAGGATACCTTACCGGAATCTCCGTTACTGGCGACATAAAGAAAGTTCTAACCGTAACGCTCGCCTTTGATTCAAAAGGCAATTCAATGCTTCACGATGTCAAGCGTGTATCCAAGCCGGGTCGTAGGCTTTATTCTCCAGCGCGTGATGTGCATTCTGTAAAGCATGGCAATGGAGCACGTATACTTTCTACTCCAAAAGGCATCTTGACGGACGCAGAGGCACGTAAAGTACATGTTGGCGGTGAAAATCTTTTTGAAATCTGGTAGGTATGTCACGACTCGCTAAAAAACCAATCGCATCTGGAAAGGCAGAAGTAACTGTTTCTGGTGACATGCTTACTGTTAAAGGTTCTAAGGCAACACTTACCAAACGTGTCCACCCCGTAATAGATATTGCTACTGGTCCAGAAGGAGTTATGGTCACAACAAAGAACCGTTCCAAGCTCGCTCGTTCTCTTGTCGGTACTTTTGCTTCACATGTACGCAACATGATTGCTGGTGTAGAGACACCATATAAAAAAGTATTAATACTGGAAGGTGTTGGTTACAAAGTTGAGCTAAAGGGTACAGAGTTAATTCTTCTCGTAGGTAAATCTCATCCTGTCTCTGTTCAAGTGCCATCAGATGTAACTGTTACAGTTTTAAAGAATTCAGTTACTATTGAGAGCCCAAACAAAGAATCGGTTGGTCAGTTTGCTGCAGAGGTACGAGCAGTGAAGCCACCAGAGCCATATTTAGGTAAAGGTCTTCGTTTTGATAATGAAGTAGTACGTCGTAAACAAGGTAAGAAAGCTGTATAAACAAAAGTATGAATCACTCCGCTACAACAAACAAAGAACTCAGAGAACGCAGACATGCTCGCGTACGCTCACGTGTGTCAGGAACCTCTACATGTCCCCGATTGGCAGTATATAAATCAAACCGATTCATGTCTGTACAGCTTATTGACGATGAAGCCGGCAAGACAATAGCTTCTGTTCATGGTCGGGAATTTTCTGGGACACCATCCGAGCGAGCGATTGCAATTGGGAAAGCTATTGCAGAGCGCGCACAAAAGGCAGATATTACAAAGGTTGTCTTTGATCGCGGAGGATTTCGTTATGCTGCGAGTATAAAAACTCTTGCAGATACAGCACGCGAAGGCGGACTTATTTTCTAAATTATTATGGAACCTACGACACAAAACACATCTCCAACACAGGACCCGCAAGCATCAAAGGTTGCTGAGGCGGCAGGTCCTACTCGCGCACCACGAGCACGTTCCATACGCGGACGTGGTGGTCGACATGGTTCAAGACAACCACGTGAGCGCAGTGAATTTGATCAAGTTACAATCGATGTGCGCCGTGTTGCACGTGTTATGGCCGGCGGTCGTCGTTTTAGCTTCAGCATCGTAGTAGTGATAGGCGACAAGAAGGGTCGTGTTGGCGTTGGGCTTGGGAAAGCGTCTGATACTGCTCTTGCTATTGAAAAAGCAACTCGCGCAGCACGTAAGAATCTATTTACTGTGTCGCGTACACGCTCAGGCTCAATTGTTCATGATGTGCAAGCGAAGTACGCTTCTTCCACTGTGGAAATTATCCCGTCTCCGGGCCGTGGTCTTGTTGCTGGAAGTGCTGTGCGTACCGTTCTTGATCTTGCAGGAGTAACAGACGTAGTTACTAAAATTCATACTCGCTCAAAGAACAAGCTTGCCATTTCTAGAGCAACAATCGCAGCTCTTAAAAAAACTCAAGGTAAGTCAGCTAAAGCAACGCCAGTCTCGTAACATTCGTATCTATGCAACTACACACACTTAGCCCAAAACACGCTCCACGAAAATCAATCGCAGTTGGTCGTGGTGGTACTCGCGGTAAAACAAGTGGTCGAGGTACCAAAGGTCAGTCTGCGCGCGCAGGAAACAAAAAGCGTCCAGAAGCACGCGATATAATAAAGAAGCTTCCTAAGTTGCGCGGACATGGTAAAAATCGTTCACACACAGTCCGTAGAGAGCGATTGATATATACTCCTGTAAATCTATCTGCACTGGAAGCAGTATTTTCAGCTGGTGACACTGTCTCTCCACAAGTACTACTCTCTAAAGGTCTTGTGCGCGCACAAAAAGGGCGCGCTCCAAAAGTTAAGATTCTTGGATTTGGTGCAATATCCAAAGGGCTAGTAATTGATAACTGTGCCATGTCAGTATCAGCTAAGGATGCTATTGAGAAGGCAGGAGGTACCATTAAGGTGTAATCAAAATGTTTTCTACTTTCTTACACAAAACAAAGCTCGCACTTACAGACTCGGCAATTAGAGGACGTTTATTTTTTGTAATAGGCGCTCTCGCGCTTTTCCGTATTCTTGCTGCAGTTCCTATACCGGGTGTAGATCGAAATGCATTAGCTGCATTTTTCTCAAATAACCAATTCTTTGGTCTTTTGAATATATTTTCTGGTGGGGGATTAGCGGGACTATCAATAGTAATGCTTGGTGTCGGGCCATACATTACAGCCTCAATTATTATGCAGTTGGCGACAATTATCTTTCCGCAAGTTAAGCAGGCTTATCACGAAGATGGTGAGGCTGGGCGAGCTCGTTTCATTGGATGGAGCCGCATGCTTACTGTACCTCTCGCTATTCTGCAGGCGATTGGATTTCTTTTCCTACTACAAAGCCAAGGAGTTATAGCCACGCTCGGCACGCTTCCTTTGATTGCAAACATTCTTCTAATAAGTGCAGGCTCACTGCTTCTTATGTGGATTGGAGAAATGGTTACCGAGTTCGGTATAGGTAATGGTGTATCTCTAATTATCTTTGCTGGAATTGCTGCAAGTATTCCTTCCAGTATTGGACAAGCTCTCTTTACTGCCACTGCCTCAAACATTCCGGCATATATAGCTTTTGCCGGACTTGCTCTAGCAATGGCGTATGCGGTGGTAGTTGTGTCTGACGCTGAACGATCTATCCCCATCGCATACGCTCGCTCAGTGCGCGGTACAGCTCTTCAGCAAGGCGCTGCAACCTATTTACCAATTCGTCTTCTTCAGGCGGGGGTAATTCCTATCATCTTTGCGTTGTCCCTATTGCTTTTGCCTCAAATGGTACTCTCTATGCTTTCAGCATTTAGTATTCCCAATACGGCCGCGTTGTCTATTTGGTTCTCTTCTTTCCTTGCTAACCCTTGGCAGTATGGCAGTGCATACTTTCTGTTGGTGGTCTTATTTACATATTTTTATACTTCAGTCACATTTGAGCCTTCACGTGTTGCAGAAAATCTGCAGAAAAGTGGGGCTTTTGTACCAGGTGTTCGTCCTGGGCGCGAGACTGAATCGTATATAGGAAAGGTAGTAAACCGAATAACACTTCCAGGGGCAGTTTTTCTAGGTCTAATAGCTGTAGCTCCTTCTATTGTGCAAGGATTGACCGGCGTTACCACTTTGGTACTTGGCGGTACTGCTCTTCTAATTGCTGTTCAAGTGGTCCTTGATCTTGTGCGCAAAATTGATGCACAAGTCTCACTTCGAGAGTATTAATTTTAAGTTCAGTGCGCAAAAGATTTTCCCATTTGAAAATCTTTTGCGTTCAAGTCTTTTTTCCCGTACACTTCGGTATGTGAGCGATACTAATACTATTTTCTTTGTCGGTAAGCCCGGATGTGGTAAGGGTACACAAGCAAAATTGCTATCTGAATATACTGGGTGGCCGGTTATTTCTGCCGGACATCAGTTCCGCAATATAGCTGAGCAAGATACACCAGTAGGGCGTAAAGTGAAAGGAGAAATTGATGCTGGAATGCTTGCGCCACATTGGTTTGCAATGTATCTCTACCAGAAATCATTGTTTAAAATACCAGAAGGTACAAATGCAATATTTGATGGGTTTAATAGAAAAGTCGCAGAATCAGAGCTCATTGTTGATTCTATGTTGTGGTTAGGTCGCACATTTTCTGTAGTGCATATTATGGTGCCAGACGAGATAGTAAGAGCCCGACTTGATGTGCGAAAAGAAACTTCTGGACGCGCTGATGACGAAAGAGTAACAGAGAGATTGAGAGAATATTACACATACACTGAACCTGCGATAGAAGTCTTCCGTACGGCTGGAGCACTGGTAGATGTTGATGGGACTCTTGCTCCAGAGGAGATCGCAAAAGTTATTAGAGAAAAACTTAAACTTACATGATCATCACTACTCCAGAACAACGTAAAGCTCTAATAGATGGCGGGAAACGCCTTGGAGAAGTGTTGCTTGCGGTGTCTAATAAAGTGGCGCATGGCGTGTCTGTTGAAGATCTTGATGATCTCGCGGAACAAATGATTCGTGATGGAGGGGATACTCCTGCGTTTCTTGGATACACGCCAGAAGGGTCGGGTAGACCATACCCTTCTACGCTTTGCGTATCTGTGAATGATGAAGTTGTACACGGAATTCCAAATGAAGATCCTCGCACATTGCAACAAGGTGACATTGTGAGTTTGGATTTAGGTTTGGTACACGATGGAATCATTGTAGATTCTGCAATTACTGTTCCTGTAGGAAATGCAGACGCTAAGTCCATGGCTCTTATCCGCGCCGCCGATGAGGCTCTTGATGCGGGCATTGCAGCGGCGATTGTAGGTAACCATATAGGTGACATTGGTTACGCTATTCAAAAAGTCTTTAAGAAAGCAGGTGTTTCGGTAGTGCATGAGCTTGGTGGGCACGGCGTAGGCAAACATGTGCACGAAGATCCGTTCGTGCCTAACTTCGGTAAAGCTGGAGATGGCGAGGAATTAATTGACGGTATGGTTCTTGCTCTTGAGCCAATTGCAACTGCAGGCAAGGGTTCAGTAACGCTTGCTCCAGATGGCTACACTTTCCGTACTAAGGATGGATCTCGAGCATCTCACTCCGAGCATACTATTTTGATAGAAAAGGAGGGCACTATTGTAGTTACCTCTAGAGAATAGTAGAAATGCGATCCAATAAATGATACAAACAGTTTTAGTTTGGGGCATTTACGTTTCTGATGTATGCTAGGCTCCATACCCGTTTGGGGATTTTATTTTTCACACTATGGCAACAAACACACATCCTAAGTCAGAGCGCACGTTCGTTATCGTAAAGCCAGATGGCGTTCAACGTTCATTGATAGGAGATATTATAAATCGTTTTGAGCGTACAGGATTGAAGCTCGTTACTTTGAAGCTCGCAATCTTGGATGAAGACCGTCTTTGGAAGCACTACAATAAAGACGAAGCTTGGTTTGAAAAGAAAGGCACAAATATTGTTAAGGACCGTGGAGAAGCTGGACTTCCTATAGAAAAAGAAGCAATTGAATACGGGAAAGACATTATACGTGCCTTGGTAAATTTCATGAAGTGCGGTCCTGTAGTAATCATGGTTTTGGAAGGGAATCAGGCAGTGGCAGTAGTAAAAAAAATTGTTGGAGAGACAGAGCCAACAACGTCTGACGTAGGTACAATTCGCGGAGACCTTACGGTTGACTCTTATGCAATTTCAGCTATTGATGACCGTGCTGTACGTAATCTAATCCACTGTTCAGACGCGCCAGAGGAAGCCTCGCGTGAAATTGCTTTGTGGCTCACTCCAAATGAGATTCTTGATTACCGTCATGTTGGAGAACAAATACTTTACGACGTAAATCTTGACGGTATTCTAGAGTAGAGAAAAGATTTTCCACACCTCACAATGTGGCATGGGTGTATAATTATAGTCAGGAGTCGTGAATTAAAAATGCAACGTGCCGTTCCTTCGGGAGTCTTATATCCATGCATATCTGGCTGAATCCTTACGGATTCCGAAGATTGCAGTGCGGACACCCACCTGGCAAGCCACAGTTGCTTTTGTGGGCGACTCTATGAAAAGACCGGTGCCAATTGGCATCGGTCTTTTATTCTTCGTGCTACAGTTTCTGTATGTCTGTACGACTTGTTTGGATAACTGCAGCTTTTTTGTTTGCATTTATATTATTCAGTACCCACTATCTATTGCTTGATGCTCATTGGTACTGGACTTATAGATGGCTTGATATTCCAATGCATATATTTGGCGGGGTGACATTAGCCACTTTATTTGTAGGTATTTTGCCGGCTAATTCGCGAATGCAATTGCTACTCCTACTTGTTTTCGCATTTGTTGGTTGGGAGATATTTGAATATTTTTTTGACCTAACGGTAACTAGGTCTGGTACTGAATACTGGATTGATACTGTAGCTGATTTCTGCAACGATGCATTCGGAGCTCTAATAGTTTATTTAATTGCTAGGAAAACTTTATGGCAATGAAATTAACGTTTCACGGTGGTGCCGGTAAAGTGACAGGTTCTAATTTTTTGATTGTTGGAGAGAAAGGCAAGATTTTGGTTGATTGCGGAATGGAGCAGGGAAAAGATTTTTGTGAAGAATGCGTATACGGACCTTTTCCTTATGATGCTTCTAGCATTGATGCGTTGGTGATCACACACGCCCATCTAGATCATGTGGGGCGTGTTCCTAAACTTGTGAGAGATGGATTTATGGGGAAGATATATATGACACCTCCCACAAAGGATCTATCGGAACTTATCATGAATGATTCCGTGCGTATTCTCGCAAAGGAAGCTCGTTATCGTGGCAGACCACCATTATATGAAGAGAATGATGTAAAGAGCACTTTAGAGCTTATTGAGACTCTTGATTATCATCAAGATGTGGAAGTAGCACAAGGATTAACCGTACGTCTTATGGACGCTGGGCACATACTTGGCTCCGCTATAGTGCGAATTACTGATACAGACGGCACCGTCCTTGCTCTTTCTGGAGACTTGGGGAACGTACCCTCACCTCTTCTGCGTGATACGGAATACGTGGAAGATGCCGACGCTCTTGTTATGGAAAGTGTATACGGTGATAGAGCGCACCCTCCTCACGCTGAACGTGTTCCGCATATGCGTGATGTATTAAGGAAAGCTATAGCAAAAGGTGGAGCAGTGCTTATACCAGCATTTTCAATTGAACGTACTCAACTCATGCTCTACGAGCTCTCCAATATGTTTGAGGCAGGCGAGCTATCTAAAGTTCCAGTATATCTAGACTCTCCACTCGCTATTCATGTTACTGATATCTATGAAAAATGGGGATCAACTTATTTTAAAAAAGAGGCAGAAGACGAGATGAGGCGCGAGGGAAGTCTTTTCACTTTCCCATTCCTTAAAAAGACACTGGACCACCGTGATTCGGAGCGTATTACATCCGTACCAAACCCAAAGATTATTATTGCAGGGGCCGGAATGAGCCACGGAGGGCGTATTGGCAGGTGGGAGGCAAGATACCTTCCTGATAAGGCTACAACGCTCATTATGGTGGGTTATCAGGCTCCTGGTAGCCCTGGCAGGCGTTTGTTAGATGGTGCCAAGAAGATAAGAATGGGTGGACATGAAATCCGTGTACGTGCGCACGTGGAAACGCTTAATGGCTGGTCGGCCCACGCAGACCGCGATGCGCTACTGGAGTTTGCTTCCCACGCACTACCAAAAGCAAAAGTAATATTCACCGCACTCGGTGAGCCCTCCTCAGCAAGTTTCCTTGCTCAGCGTATCCATGATTTTCTTGGTGGGCGAGCAGTGATGCCTCAGAAAGGGGACACATGGGAAATAACAAAGGACATGGTACGAAAGGTTTGACATTGATGGTGATGGCGCTATGCTGGCATGTACCGTTCTTTGAACTCTCTAGGAGAGTAGTATATGAAGCCACAACTTATTGAGGCGTTAGCGGACGCTATTCATCATAATGACCACGAACAATCTACTTCAGCGATTGTGGCGATACAACAGGAATCCGATAGAGTGGCGAGCGAGATCGTCCCACCCTTCTCGTTTGAGTACATTGATTCATCAATAGATGGTCCCAACTATCGTGTTGCCGATGGAAGAGATGACCGCTTCGCGACGTGCTACGAACGAACACACGCAGAGGCTGTCGTGAAGGCTCTCAATGTCGCATATCCTGCCGTTTAACCATTGAGTAATAAAAAACCCCGCATGTGCGGGGTTTTTACTTATCCGATCTTTTTGGATATTCTCTCAAATACTTCTGGTTGTTCGCTCGCAAAATGCGAAAGCACCTTACGATCCAAGGCTATATTTGCTGTCTTAAGTTTGTTAATGAATGTGGAGTATGATTGGTGACCTGCCGCGCGTACAGCAGCATTCAAGCGAACGATCCAAAGCTGACGAAAGTCTGTCTTGCGATCTTTTCGGTGAGCAAAAGCATACTTACCAGCACGCATAAGTGCTTCATGAGCATAACGTTCCTTGGTAGAACGGATACCACGATAACCCTTCGCGCGATCCAGTACATTTTTTCGGCGTTTCTGCGCCATCATACCTCCTTTTACTCGTGCCATATATAAAAAATTAGTTTGCTTAAATTATACGGAAAGAAAACGATTAACAATATCTTTTGATAGGGAAAGTATCACAGAGCCACGTTTTGCTCGACGCTTGTTACCGCTTTGTTTACCATTAAAGTGATTTTGACCTTTTGCACGTGCAACAAGCTTCCCTTTGCGGGTGACACGAATTCGTTTTGAGAATGATTTATTTGTTTTCATCTTTTTGTGTACTTTCTGCGTCAGGAGTTTTTTTATCCTGCATAGTTTGTGCTTTTTGATCGCGCTCAATGACCCCAGCAAACCCTTTTGGGTTCCTTTTGATAGGTTCCGCTATCTTATATGCATATGGGATACGGAGCAAGAATTTCTCAAGACGATCCTTGAGAAAGGTCTCCCCCATACCCTTATAGCGACCTTTAAGGAAAAGTTCTGCTCGGACACGATGTCCTTCAGCTAACCATTGACCAGCCTTTTTTGCTTTTAGCATCATATCGTGCTCGCCAGTACCGACCTTTATCTGTACTTCTTTAGTCTCCGAAATTTTGGCCTTAGCTTTTGCTACTTTTTCCTTTTTCCCTCGCTCGTACTCAAATTTACCATAATCGGCTATTTTAGCAACGGGTGGCTTAGCTCCGGGTGATATTTCAATAAGATCTAGACGAGCTTTCTTTGCTGCCTCAAGAGCCTCTGAGCGTGTTATGACTCCCATATTTTCACCTCCAGCCCCAATAACGCGCAGTTCTCCTGCACGGATTTCTTCATTTATATTAATGCGATCGTTAGTAGCCACTGGGAAAGTAATAAACAATATAACACAAATATAAATGATACCGCAATATTAAGGGTGGATTTGGCTTCTTTTATGTAATTTTATTTCTGCACGCCCCTCGTATGAAGTTATTGTACCAGTTAGCGTTATTGTCTTCCCTACAAGTTTTTCTATGTCTTCAAACGCAGATGCGTCATCAGCAAATGCTACTCCAGAGAATGGGCAAGTCTTGTAATTTTTGCAAAAATCAAGGAATAAAGTGCCTTTTGAAGATTTATATGTACTCACCAGTGTTCCTGATACAGATGCGTACTCTCCAATGTGTGATTTAGCTTCATTTATTGTATAAGTACCAGAAAACACAGTGGCCGCTCCTGCGGCCACTGTGTTTTCTGAATATTCATCAAAGAGCCTGAGTAAAATAGCATTATATTCTTGACGTAGATGCTCAGCTGTACCTATCTGTATAATTTCATCGTTTAGTGTGTTAGCGGACTTTGTCCAGTTATAACTCCCTGTAGCATAAGCTTTTTCAGTCACTAAGAGTTTTAGATGCATGATCCCATTACCGTTTATGTGTCTTTCTGTCAGTAATGGAATACCGCCATCAATCATCTTTTCAATAATAGGAGCGCTATAACTAGTCCTGCTTTGTTTCCCGTCCACTAATCCACGCACATCTACACCGCGTTTCTTTGCTTTAATTAGAGCATCAGCTACTGAATCTAGTGTAAATGTATAAATTGCGAAGTGTATATATTCATCAGCATTGTTTATAAGTGCAATAAGCTCTTTGTCAGTTTGCTTCGTATCCAAGCTGTAGATGACACGAACTGACTCTGGAGCAGGAGACTTAATAACATTGTCCCCGCCAGCGACAGTTTCTATTCCAAGTATGTACCCAAGAATTCCTGCGCTAATTGCAACAAAAAGTATTGCAATTAAACGTTTTTTAAGTGCCATGGGAAACATTATACGCGCTTGTTCATCAGCTATCCACAGTGGTTAGTGAAAGAAAACATCTCAAAGTGCGTCTGATACAAATAGAGGAAAGAGTTCTTCTGCTGTATTAAGGGTGTTAGACTAATAGGAGGGATACACCCAGTTATTCGTTTCACTTCTCATTTTCTACATCTTTATGAAATCTAGCAATATTGTGGCAATCATCATTGCACTTGCAGTCCTAGCGTTAGGGTACTACTGGCTTATAGAGGGCAATATGTCTTCTAATAACTCTCCAGAACCAACAACTGAACTGCCTAGCGGGTCAGATACTTCTGACGAGGCTCTTGAAGAAGACTACGCTGCTATAAATGCGCAGGTAGAAGCTTTTGGTTCTGATAATGCAGAGACAGATGCAAGTCTAGATGATGAGCCAGTAGAACAGTCCTCAATCTAATTCTCTACTACGTAATAAAACTTTATGAAAAAAATTACCACATTCATTATGGCCTTTGCGCTACTTGCGCTACCTGCTATCAGCTTTGCTCAAGGAGCAGGGAACGATTCTGGGACTAGCGTATCTGCAACAGCTGATGTGCGCGTACAAGCTGGTTTATCAAATGAGAATGACTCAAGTGAAGCTGACCAGCGCAGTGAAGTACGGGTAAATTCTGATATCGAGGTGCGCGCAGATGTAAGCGGTGTGCAGTTTGAGCGCGCCCGTGACCGTGCGGAAGGTGAAATTGATCGCCGTATTGAACGACTTGAGGCAATTAAGATACGTGTTGAATCCATGGCTCGTCTTTCTGCCGAAAGCAAGGCCTCACTTATGGCAAATATTGATGGACAGATTCAGACACTTACCGATCTGGGAGTAAAAGTACAATCTGATACTTCTACAACTTCGTTGCGTGCGAATATTGACTCGGTGAAGAGTTCATATCGTGTTTTCGCGCTTACTATTCCAAAGAGCACAATCATTGCGTCTGCAGATCGAGTACTTTCTGTTTCTGACCAGATGACTTCTTTCTCAGCAAAGCTTTCTGAGAGAATTGAAGCCGCTGCTTCCTCTGGTGTTGACGTTTCAGCACTTATTGAAGCGCAAGCTCGCTTAGATGCTAGTATCGCAAGTGCAAAATCATCTGCAACTACAGCATCAAACACAGTTTCGTCACTGTCTGTTAACGCTGATAGTCAAGTTGCATTTGAGGCAAATATCACAGCAATGAAGGAGGCACGAAAGACTATACAGGTTGCACAACAGCATATAGTATCTGCTCGCAAAGAAGCCTCAGCAATCATTAAGGGAGTGAAGGGTGTTAATATTTCGGTTAAAGTACAAGCTGGAGCTGATATAGAGTCCAACTAATCATCTGATTACAGGTGATGCCAAAAAGCACCATGCTTGCATGGTGCTTTTTTGTTAATGCATTAACGGAATATTGCCTGCGTATGTTGCAAGTATTCCTGCAGAAACAAATGCCTGTCTTAAGCTTTGTAACAAAGCAACAAGAGTGTCGCTAAGTTCAAAAAAGACTCTAGGCATAAGGGTGGTTAGGATAAGTAGAAAGAGGCCGAAGCCGACTGCACGAAAAATTCCCATAGGACAGAAAGATTACGGGTAAGCTAATTCGAACTAACGAATCAACAAGACAACGATTGTCTCTGATGTCCTCGCTATCCTAACGTAAAGGTGCTACTGCCTACTATAACGCTCTTGGTGATAGAATGGTTGCATGGAGAAAGCAACATTTGCTGCAGGATGTTTTTGGGGTATTGAAGCCTCATATCGAGCAGTTTCAGGTGTAGTTAATGCAGTTTCTGGTTATACAGGAGGGCATGTAGACAATCCTTTTTATGAACAAGTATGCACTGGAAGTACGGGACATGCCGAGGCGGTAGAGGTTTCATTTGATCCAGAGAAAGTCTCGTACGAATCGCTTGTACGTAAGTTTTTCACATTACATGACCCGACTCAAATTAACCGACAAGGACCGGATGTTGGGGGGCAGTATCGATCCGTCATTTTTACACACTCCGATGAACAAAATAAGATTGCACAGATGATTAAAACTGAACTTGCGTCCACGTTCTACCCAAACACAATTGCTACATCAATTGAACCAGCGCAAGTTTTTTGGAAAGCAGAAGAATATCACCAACGATTTGCAGAGAAACATCCAGACCGAGTTGTATGTCATATATAAACACATAGATTAATATTCGTCTGTTCATACAAGATCGTTGGGCTAAGAAATGGAACAAGACGTTCATTTCATCGCTTTCTGTATAATATGTGGTAAATTGTTTTTCGGCATAACAGTTATAAGGAGGCCTGATATGGGCAAGATCTTTTCATGGCAAGATGTCAAGCAATCAAGAGTTCCTTCCACAGAAGACTTTTCAAGAGTGTGTGAAAGTCTGCGTGAAGACCTGTGCGCGAGCAAGGCTGTAGATACAGCATATGTTTTTGGGTCTGTATCGCGTTCTGACTACAATATGCGCAGTGATATAGATTGCGTTGTGCTGTATGATTTCGCATTACGACACGAAGCATTTGTCCTTATGCAGGATATTGTATGGAACGCAGCCATACTGAATGTGCCGATGCAGTTTGTGCCGTGTAGCGTGTCCTTGGCAAATACTCGCTTTCATCACTTTGGCGATGCGTTCCGTAGTTTTATGGAAAAAGCTCTTGATGAAGGAAGTGTTGAGTTAATCAAGGGCAAAGCTCTCTTTGGTGATTTTGTGAATGGTGCGGAAGTTTCCGTGGAAGTGGAATCTTGGCTCAGAGCAAAGCTGTATTCATTAGAGGAGTCTTGGTGTTTGTCGCGGATTGCAAGTGAAAAAGAGGGATTACATACGCTCAAAAAGGCTATGGAAGCTCCAGTGCACGCGGCCCGTAAGATCCTCGCATTGCTCGAGTACGGGAACTTCTGTGCCAAGAATGATGTGGTAGATGCATATCTGCAAAACATGCCCGAATCTCTTGGCAAAAGTCTTAAGTTTCTCGTATCAGCAGATCAAGCGTACACGGCTGAGCTACGACGTCAGGCAAGTACATTGGACGGCGTGCGGTATGCAGAAGCTATCTTTCGTCTGGAAGGCGTTGTACCTCAAGTACTCGACTTTTTGCATGAGAACATAAAGTTCCTCAGCGAAGAAGTATAGATAAATGAAGACAAACGGCTCGCTTTGGCGAGCCGTTTATTTTTCCTCAAAGTTAAGACACACAGAATTAATACAGTATCGTTTGCTTCCGGTATCTACGGGGCCATCATCAAAAACATGTCCCAAGTGTCCATTGCAGTTTTTACAATATACTTCTGTACGACGCATACCATGAGAGTTGTCTAGGCGAACTCCAACATTTCCAGCTACCTTAGGGCTAGTGAAAGACGGCCATCCAGACCCCGAATCAAATTTTGTGTCTGATGAAAAAAGCTCTGTACCACAAGCCTTGCAATGGTATACGCCAGATTCGTGATTATCTACGTACTTACCCGAGAACGCTTGCTCTGTTCCGCCTTCGCGAATTACTCGGTATTCTTCGTCAGAGAGGCGCTCTCGCCACTCCTCCTCACTTTTTGGCGTGGAGTTCATATAATGTAAAGCATACCATACATCTTGCTGTCTACTTGTTTTGAGAGTACGATAGAATTCTATATGAAAAGAGTTTCTTCATGGGCGATACTCCTACTTACTTTTCTGGGTCTTGCAGATTCAATCTATCTTTTCCGTAGTGAGATTATGGGCGCACCTCTTCTATGTGACTTGTCCGCAGTTACTGGATGCAACATCGTCGCGCAGAGTCCTTACTCTCAGATATTTGGTTTTCCAATTGCCGGATATGGTGTGATTTTCTACAGCTTGTTGTTTATTGTTGTTGCACTAGAGCTCGCGCTTTTCCACTATAAAACTAGACGTATCATACAAGGAATGGCTGTATTCGGCCTTATTTCTTCAGTGTACTTTGTACTATTGCAGATATTTGTAATTAAAGCGCTTTGCGTATATTGCATCGCTTCTGCTGTCCTAGTGGTATTAATTTTTATGCTGGCGTCTACTCTAGAGCCTATTCGTGTAAGTAAAGCGCATAACACTTCTTCTCCGTCTAAGTCACTTGCTATGCCACCTTCTGTATAATGGTGTGTATGCGTACATCTTTTGTCTTCGCAGTCGCATTGCTTTTCCCTGTACATGTCTATGCGATAAATTCGCCTACGTTTTCAGCAGATAGAAGTTTGTTGGTTGCACAAGTAGAACCGGGTAACGTTTATGCTGTAGGAGCTAGTGTGGCAGTAACCACTCCTGTTACTGGAGACCTTAATGCATTTGGCGGTTCAGTTATAGTTACTTCGCCTGTAACAGAAGATGTGTTTTTGACCGGTGGATCCGTATCATTACGCGCTCCAGTTGCTGGAGATGCGCGTCTTTTCGGAGGGTCGTTGTCAATAGAACAGTCTGTAGAAGGGGATCTTGTGGCGTTCGGAGCTTCTGTTATTGATACTGTTGGCGGAGCACAGGATGTTTTCGTGGTAGGTGCTCATGTGGCACTTCTTGCAGGAGCAAAAGGGCCAGTTACTGTGTACGGAAATACCGTAACGCTTGAAGGTAGTTTTGCTGGAGATGTGCACGTTATAGCAAGTGGACAAGTAATTCTTGCAGAAGAAACTATGATTCATGGGGTACTTTCCTATGAATCACCAGAGAAAGCACGTATACCGGAATCTGTACTTATTGCAGGAGGAGTGAAGTATCAAGGTCCTTCTTACTTGCCTACGACAGATCAAGCAAAAGCGCTCATACTTGCAAGTTTTGGAGTCTTTTTATTTGTACGCTTTCTTGCTGCAATTATTCTGGCAGGACTTATCGCTGGGCTGTTTCCAGCCCTTTCTAACGCTGTGGCTGATCGTTTGTTCTCCCGCCCAATGCGCAATATTGTACTTGCGACAATGCTAGGTTTTGCTGTTGTCGTTACAACTCCGGTACTACTCTTTTTATTAGCACTTACGTTTGTAGGGCTCGGCATAGCATTTTTGCTATCCGCAGTATATGCGTTACTTATCATACTTTCTTTTGTATATGCAGGTATTTTGATCGGAGCGTTTATTGCACGCAAGTTCTTAAGACGCACAGTCATACTCTGGCGTGATGCAGTGCTTGGAATGCTAACAATATCTTTCATTGGATTAATTCCTGTATTTGGCGGACTGCTCATATTTTTACTTGTATTTTTCTCGGCAGGAGCGCTTACTTTGATATTCTTCCAATACGCATTTAATAACACAAAGTAACGTTTGTTATAATAAACAGAGTATGACACCTCCTCCTGTAGGCACTCTTGCTCCGGACTTCATTCTGCCTGATCAAGAAGGCATAAAACACACCCTTTCCTTATATAAAGGAAAATGGGTATTGTTATATTTTTATCCAAAAGATAATACCCCAGGGTGCACCATTGAAGCATGTACAATAAGAGATCAATTTAAGAACTTTGAAGATATCGGCGCTGTAGTATTAGGAGTTTCTACAGATTCAGTAGAAAGCCACAAGAAGTTCAAGGAAACGTACGCAATACCATTTAATCTTCTATCCGATAAAAATAAAGAAGTAGTTGGCCGTTATGGTGTCTTTGGAGAGAGGAAATTTATGGGCCGTACATATATGGGAATTAGTCGTACATCGTTCCTTATAAATCCAGAAGGAGAGATTGTTAAGATGTATGAGAAAGTTAAACCAGCAAAACACGCTACAGAAGTACTTGAAGACCTCTCAGAATATTCATGAGTACGAAACAAATGACTGAACGTAAGGCGCGTACGAAGAAAATGCTTGAGTACTTAAAGAAAAAGTATCCAAAACCAGAAAGTGAACTCGCATATGATACGCCAATGCAGTTTGTCGCTTCTGTTATCTTGTCAGCACAATGTACCGATAAGAATGTAAACAGGGTTACAGATACTTTATGGAAAAAATATAAAACATCAAAGGATTTTGCAAAAGCAGACCATACAGTATTTACAAAGGAAATATCTTCTGTCCCGTTCTTCCGCAATAAAGCGAATGCGATTATTGGCTCGGCAATCATCATAGAGAATGAATATGGTGGCACAGTACCAAAGACCGAGAAGGAGCTTGTCGCACTTCCCGGTATTGGATACAAGACCGCGCACGTCATCTTAGGGGAGGTGTATAAGGTGTGGGAGGGAATTGCTACAGATACGCATGTGAAGCGTTTCGCAAAGCGTTTTGATCTAACCGATAACGATGATCTTACAAAAATCTCTAAAGATTTAGAAGAACTCATTCCAAAGAAAGACTGGAAATATGTAAACAACGGATTTGTGCTTTATGGTAGGTACGTATGCTCGGCACGTCCACACGAATGTATTGATCATCCGCTCACGAAGATTTGGCCAAAGTCGGCAACACGCTGGCCAAAAGCTAAATGAGGTATCATAGAGCAATGGATAAACGTCCAGTAGCAGTATTTGATATAGACGGAACAATTTTTCGCTCTTCGCTCTTATTAGAGCTCGTAGAACGACTAATAGAGAAAGGTATTTTCCCGCCATATACACGTAACGTATATGAAGAAGATCGTCTGAAATGGTTAGACAGAGAAGGTGATTATCAAAAGTACATACTTAGTGTTGTTACTGCATTTGAATTGCAAATTAAAGGAATGCCATTTGCAGATGTTGCAGATGTTGCTGGGGAAATTATAGAAGAGCAACGCAATAGAGTTTATAGGTACACTCGCGATTACATTAAAAAGTTAAAAGATGAAGGGTATTTTCTATTAGCAATATCGCATTCTCCAAAGTTTATCGTTGATGGATTTGGCTACGAGACAGGCATTGATAAAACGTATGGAGTGTTCTACACAACTGGAGCCAGCAATCAATTTACTGGCGACATGGAAGACCGTGATTTGATTATGAACAAGTCTGCCGTACTACAGCGTGCGTTACGTAAAGAGAATCTGACACTTGAAGGTTCCGTGATTGTGGGGGACACGGAAAGTGATATCCCCATGCTTGAGATGGCGACGACTCCAATTGCTTTTAATCCAAATCAGAAGCTCTATACTCACGCAAAAAGGCGTGGATGGAGGGTTGTCGTGGAGCGCAAGGATGTGGTGTACGAGCTTTGATGTACTTTCCTTATGAAGAAAAGATAGTTAAAGAAAAACGCGGTGGTTAACAACCACCGCGTTTTCAACCGCATTAATTCTTAAGAATTAAGTTTCTTACATTCCGATTAATACCGGAATCACCATCGGCGCCTTATTTGTTCGCGAGAACAAATAACCAGTCATAACATCGGATAGATTATTTTTTACATAATCAAGATCAACCGGATTCATGCCACGCGTTGAATCCTCAACGGTTTTCTTGATTAGCAGACGAGCTTGATTTAGAAGATCTTGTGACTCACGCAAATAGATAAATCCACGAGATATTATATCTGGAGACTTGCGCAATTTCCCAGTTTTAAGGTTAATGCTTGCAATGATTACAAACATTCCATCCTTGGCAAGCGCTTGGCGATCACGAATAACAATCTCTTGCATGTCGCCAACGGTAAATCCATCTACCACCATAGGTGCAGAAGGTACTTTTTGCTTGTGTACTGTCATGGTCTCTCCTTTCTCAATGTCAATTACATTACCGTTGTCTGCAAGGACAATGTTCTCTCTAGGAAATCCGGACTGCTCTACTGCCTTGGCGTGGCAAGCTGTCATTGAACGATAACCATAACTTGGCATGAAGAAAGTAGGATGAACTTGCTTGTTTATCCATATTAATTCTCCGGTGTTACCGTGACCTGTAGAGTGTACGTCACTAGAGCGATAGTGAATGAGAGTGACGTTGTTTCGGTACAGGTTGTCTTTTAATTTTTGTACATTTATCTCGTTCCCCGGAATGACAGATGAAGAAAGTACAATGGTGTCGCGCTCTGTAAGTGTGATGAATTTATGTTGCTTCGTTGCAATACGCATAAGTGCAGCAAACTCCTCGCCTTGTGCTCCAGTAGACAGGATGACTATCTTGTCTGGCGGATAATCACCTATAGCTTGCGCTGGAATAACGGTGTCCTTAGATACCTTTAGTAATCCGGTCTTCTCGGCGATTTCAAGATTTGTCTTCATGGAGCGACCCTCTGTGACAACTTTCTTACCAAGCTTCTCTGCTGTCTGGATAATTTGAATCATTCGCTCAAACTGCGATGCAAATGTGCCAATTATCAAGCGCCCCTTCACTGTCTTTATAATGTCAGCAAGAGTTTCATGAACTCGGCTTTCTGGAATTGAGAATCCATCTCGTTCTGCATTTGTAGAATCAGCAATGAAGAATATATTTTTATCTTTGCCAATGTCACCCCACGTTTTCGTCTCTTTTTCAGATGGGATTCCATCCTGATGATCAAGTTTTAAGTCGCCAGTGACAACAATATTCCCATGAGGAGTTTCAATAGAGACTCCCATCGAGTCTGGAATAGAGTGTGTAACAGGGAAGAACTTCACTCTTGTGGACCCTATTACCATAGATTGACCGGCCTCTACTGTAACTACCTCTAATTTCGGCACATCAGGATACTCTTCCTGTCTACGTTGGATCATCACAGATGTAAGTGATTGCGTGTAGATTGGCGGTGTGCCAAATCGTGGCATTACGAACGGGATACCTCCAATGTGATCAAGGTGTCCATGAGTGATGATTACACCCTTTACACGGTCTTTATTCTTCTCAAGATATTTTGTGTTTGGTAGAAGATAGTCAACGCCAGGACCACTGTCTTCGGAAACAAATTGGAAGCCAGCGTCCATTACAAAAATGTCACCAGTAGCCCCAACTTCAATGGCGACCATGTTGCGACCAACCTCCTCAATTCCTCCTAGTGGGACAATACGAAGAGTGTCTGGACCTGCTGGATCTGGGTAGTAGTCTGGTACGCGCCCTCTGCGAGCTGTGTTTGAGGTGGGCCGTCTAAGCATTCGTTCAATGCGACGACGTGCACCGCCTGGGCGTGATCCTTCACGCTTAGGTCCGGATCGTACTCCAGAATGGGGAGATACTCTTCGTTGATTGGGAGAATGTCCGGCACGATGATTTTCTGTTCGTTGTGCTCGCGGTTTAGGTGCGGGCGCTGGTGCTGATGCTGTCATAAATAAAATACAATTAATTAAGTTTCTGATAGAAAACAGAGAGCAGAAAGCTGTTAATAAAGAACGTTCTGCATGCTAACTTCTATCACTTCACAAAAACTGGCCACACAGTATCAGATGTAACGTGCCACTTCTCTACTCCAGCAAACCTATCAGCCGGAGTCGTTATTTGTGGTAAGAGTACACCACGTAGCGCTTCAGGTACTGTATATACAAAGTCTGGCGCTTGTATAAATGCAGCAGGATACTCATCAGCAATGATGTCATTGATTTTCTGAAGCACCTCAATACGATCTTCTCCTCCGTTTGTTGCGCGCACTTCCTCAAGTAGTGAATCTATATTTTTGTTTGTATACAACGCTATGTTTAGTCCCGGATCATTCCGTTCGGCAGAGTGCCAAAAAGCGTATAGATCATGACTTTGTCCAATAACCATACCAAACAAGAGAGCCTCATATTTCCGTGGGCGTATTACGTTCTGGTTAAGGTCTCCTGGCTCATAGAGTTCTATGTCTGTCGTGACGCCTAGTTTTTCCCAGTTCTCTTTTACAGCTGTGGCCATAGCTTTCAATTCAGGTACGTTTGATGTGCGTATGGTTAGTGTTTGCAGAGAGAGATCTTTCTTCTTCCAAGCACGTGCGTCTGCATTGTATGTCCACCCTGCTGACTGTAATATGTTTGCAGCTTCTGTCACTAAGTTTGTGTTGTGCGCCACTGGAGTTGATTTAACTCCAGAACCTGGGGGTACAGGGCCCATTATTGCTGTAGCATATCCGCCAAGAACATTTTCAACTATGCCGTTACGGTCTACAGCTACAGAAAGAGCCTTGCGTACTTCAATATGTGTGAACAGTTGATTTTGGTTTGAGTTAAAGAATACTCCAAATATACGTGCGTATGGCGCAGTAAGAGTGTGTTGTGTAGACACTCCATATGCACTGTCTACAAGACCCTTCTCTATGGCGCCAACCAAATCAGCTGTGCGTGAGAAGAATACAAATTTTATGTTTGAAAGGTACGGCTTACCAAGTACATAGTGTTTGTTTGCAGATAGTTTGTAGGAAGTAATTAATCCATCGCTATTACGCTCCACTTTCTTAACAACAAATGGCCCAGCCCCTACTGGGATTACTTGCAAGTTTACGAAAGGGAACTCTTCGTCAAAGATGTCACTCCAGAGTCGTTTCGGTAAAATGCCAAGCGTTAGGTTCTCTAAGAATGGAGCGTATGGTTTTTGCAATGTGAAACGCACGGTACGTGAGTCAACAGCTTCAGCAATGACACCGTTCCAATCAGTAAATACAGGACTCTTTATTGCTGGATCCTGAGCTTTTTCTATTGTGAATACAACATCACCAGCAGTAACAGATGTGCCATCAGAAAACACCGCATCTTCTTTTATTACAAACGTATATTCTCTACCATCTTCTGAGATCTCATAACTTTCTGCAAGTACTTCACGTATGTCCCCGTTAGGAGAAAGCCCCATTAGGCCTGCATAAGTAAGAGCAGTCAGATCTCTGTCAGCGTCAGTAATTGCCAAGAGTGGATTTACAAAACGAGGGCTACCAAGCACTCCTTCAGTAAGTGTTCCACCATGCGCAGGTATTTCTACAAGAAGTGACTTCTCAAGTGTGAATAGCGCTCCGAAACTGAAGATTATTAGTGCTCCAGCAAGAACAAAGAATATGAACCTATCTCCAAGCGAGAGTTGGGAAACGTAATAATCAATCCGTTGTATAAACGGTACTGTTCTATGTTTCGTCATCGCAAAGCGATGATTCCCTTGCTTTAAGATCATGCTCCTTGCAGAAGGAAGTTCGCTATAGCCGCTACAACAAAGAGAATCGCGATAACAATCGTCGCGTTAAATAGAAACTTCTCAGCGCCCCTGCGCTTGTAGAAAGTAGACGCGAAATTATCTCCTCCAAAAGCTCCTCCTAACGATGCACCGCGCTGTTGAAGCACGATTCCTGCAATGAGGAGTATTGAGAGTATGATTTCCGCGTATGGCAGTACCGATACGAGTGCCTCCATCTGTACAAAGGAGAATACCACGGGGATGGGGTGGGGCGCAAGATACGGCAAAAGGAAAAGTCAGAATGCGAATCAAGCAAGTAAACAAAGCATTTAATCACCTAATAAGCAAAAGGAAAGGAATTACCAATCGTACGCAGAAGTACTCAAAACTAATCAGCTTCCATCACTTTTTGTGCAACCCGCGGGCAACCGCGGCATTACTAGTGGGGAGTAGTACAGGAACAAAGTGATGATGGTAAACACACTGCGGTGGCGGCGTGTTTGTTGTGGCCAAACAAAAGAAAAGACCGCCCAGAGGAAGTCTTCCTTGGGCGGTGCATGCAACCTTATCTAAGGATCTTGCGCATCCTCGTGTCTCGTAAGGAACTCTGTGGCGGCTGGGCAAGGGCCCATTTCCACACACTCCTTTGTCGCGTTATGGAACTGAAGGTAATCAATCTCCACAGGTTCGCCTTTTTCCATCAGCTCAGTAACCGCTAATCGGTCGATTTTCATCCAAGTACGTACCTCTTCTTGTAAGGATTCAGCCGGGGTTCGTTGGTTCTCGAAATGGTCACGAGGGAGCTCCAAATGCACTGCTTCATGTGCTAATGCAACGGCGAAGCTGTTTTTCTGCATCCGGTTGAAACCAGAGCCGACGTCTCCTTGCACGCGAATCCACATGAGAAGACGCTTCGCAGAGATGTCAATAATCGGCATCCCGTCGGA
>JBFJWB010000004.1:0-27734 GCA_041623915.1 Minisyncoccia bacterium
CATTCTTCTCAAGCTTATTAACTCTTCCATTTATAACTGTTACGTATTCACCAGAGACAGTGTCTAAGTGACCTTTCAGTGATTTTGCCAGATCTGCCCCTGATATTTTTGGCGTACCAATCCAATTCTCTATGCCTTCAGATACAGTAGACTGGCCACCAAATTCTTCAGCGATAAGTGTTGTACGCAATTGTTTACGCGCAGCGTATATGCCAGCAGAAACACCAGCTGGGCCACCTCCAATTATAATCAAATCATTAACAGAAGAAATTTCATTCATAGAAAAAATACAAAGCAGTAATGCCTTGCATTCTATTCTTTTATTGGAGAAACTCCAAATTATTTTTTATGACGGCGTAGGAATTCAGGAATCACGCCCCAATTTCCGTCTTCTTCATCTACTACAGGTGGCTTAGGTGCCTCTGTGTTCTGTCTGGATGGTTTTGCTGTAACAACTGGCTCGTCAACATCTTTTTTCTTTTTGGCCTCTTTTACAGTGTCTTCTTGCTTCTCTTCAGGTTCAGAGCGTTTTAGTACATCGTGATAAATGCGACCGCGCTCATTTTCACGTTCTTCAGGCTGTAGCGAGAACAGTGATTTCTCTAATCCTTGGTTAGATGACGAAGAAGCTCCTTCTGGAAACCCAGTTGCAATTACAATAATGCGGATGTGGCCTTTCTTGAGCTTCTCATCGCGCATCATTCCAAATATGACTCGCGCATTTTTGTCTACGGATTCATTGATTACCTTAGCCGCTTCTTGTACTTCTAGAATTCCCAGATCGTCTGAGCCAGCAACAACAAACAATACACCCTTAGCGCCGGAGATTGATACGTCAAGCAGTGGGGAATTGACAGCGCGTTCTGCAGCCTCAATAGCGCGCTTATCTCCCTCAGAGGACCCAATACCCATGAGCGCTGGGCCAGCGCCTTCCATGATGGTTTTTATGTCATTGAAGTCTGTATTGATCTCACCGGGGGTTGTTATGACATCTGAGACTCCTTCAACAGCTTGTCTAAGTATTTCATCAGCAAGCGCAAAAGCGTTTTTTGCTGACATATTTGCTTCTGCAAGTGTGAGAAGTTTGTCATTAGGTATAACAATAAATGCATCAACCTCCTTTTTTAGGTCTGCTAGCCCGTGTTCGGCGATATCCTTTCGTTGAGCTCCTTCAAATGAGAATGGTCGCGTTACTACTGCTATTGTCAGCGCGCCAAGTTCTTTGGCAATTTTTGCAACTGTTGGGGCTGCTCCTGTTCCTGTGCCACCGCCCATACCACAAGCTATAAATACCATGTCTGAACCTTGGAGTGCTTCCTGTATTTCTTGTCGCGTTTCATCTGCTGCACGCTTGCCAAGTTCTGGGTTCATTCCAGCACCAAGTCCGCGAGTAAGGTTTTTACCAATATGGATTTTGCGCTTCGCTAATGAGCGATGTAAGTCCTGCGCGTCTGTATTTACAGCAATGAATTCAACTCCTTTAACTTTTGAGCTGATCATGTGGTTAATTACGTTGCCGCCAGAGCCTCCAACGCCAACGACGCGAATACGGGCAAATGTTTCTACTTCAGGTGAGATGCGCTTTGACATATAAGGAAAGGAATATAAGTGATGTTGCGAATAATAGCAGAATTACACACTCTGCAAAACTTGACAGTATTTCTAAAAGTGTCGGTCTTTACGGTAAGAACTGTACAAAAAATTGTTTGATTGACTGAGACATTTTCCTAAGTGTTCCGCGGTTACTCTTTTCTGTATCACCGGTTAATCCCCAGAGCGCTAATCCGTATGCAACCGCCCAAGTAGCGTCTCTTACTTTGGTGTCTCCAACAAGTCGTAGTTCTCCAAGTCTAGAAGGGAGCTTAAGTGCGTTTTTTGCAATATCAACAATTGATCCTTGGCCAGCGCCACCGCCGGAGATAATAATCCCAGCTGGAAGCGGTCCGCGCCTACCAAGTGTTTTTAAGTGTTTATCAATAAGTATGAACATTGCAGTGACACGACTAGTTACCATGTCGTCTACTTTACGGCGTGGATACATAGCTCCTGTTAATTTTCCGATTTTTACTCGCTCGGCTTCTTCAAGTGATATGCGAAAACCAAGAGCGATGTCATCGGTCACGTGCGCGCTACCCATAGGGAATACCTTTACAGAAATAGGGTATCCTTCATCATAAACAACAATTGAAACGGTCTCAGACCCAATATTTGCCAAGACGCATCCACGCACTTGCTGTTCCTTTGATAGCAATACTTGCGCACCAGCAAGAGGTGAAGCCATCTGATCAATTACTTCAATGTCTGCGTCCTCTACAGCTTCTACCAAAGCATCCGCGTGTTGTGAGAGACAGGTGACAAAAAGATATTCTGTTTCTAAACGAATACCTTTCATCCCTTCTGGTGCGCCGAGTACTTTATTTCCATCTAAATGGTGCTCAACTGGAATTTCATGCAGGACACGTCTATTTAAAAATAATGATTCCGCAGCTTCTCTAGCTGAATCTTTTGCTTTTGTTATATCAAGCTCAGTCAATTCTTGGTCAGCTCTAGAGATAACAGCCTCACCAGTTGCTCTAACTTCATCAAGAGAAATGCCTCCTATAGACAAGAAACCAGAAGTGATTTGAGTTTGTGCTGTGCTTTCTGCCTGTCGCTTAGCTTCCTGTACGCTCGCTGTCACCTCGTCTTTGTTTACAATATAGCCATGACGCAGTCCTTTTGATTCCGCAAGTCCTGTGCCAATAACACGGAGAGAATGCTCACCCTTTTTGTCGGCGCACTCTTCAACAACAACGACCTTAACTTGGTACGTTCCGATGTCTATTCCTGTTGCTATGCGTCGAGTCATATATATGCGAGTGTACACCTCTCTTTGTTAGTTGTGACAAGAGATTTTGTTCGCGTCTCTCCATTGTAGTGCCGTGAGGGTATCCTTTCAAATGCAAACAACCGTGGATAAACAATAACAGAATAAAATTACGCACGGATAACCCGTAGGTATGCGCTTCTTTTTCTGCTTGTGTAATACAGATAATTATTTCTCCAGACTTATATCCGCTCTCATACGAAAGAACATTAGGTGTGTATGCTCTCCTCCTTAGTTTTTTGTTAAGTGTTGTTGCGCGTTGCGCTCCAACAAAAACTAGAGACATTTCCCAATCTGGTATTGTATTTTTCAACACGTCCTCAAATGGCAGACGCGGCGTTTTGCGCCGCGTAAAGTTCCGTATAGATACCTCATTCATTTCTTATTTTCTTCGCCCCCTACCTCGTTGCGCAGCAGGATCAATTTTACCAAGTTTTACAAGCTCGTTGTAAGCCTCTCTTCGTTCTTTCGCGACAATTGCACGTTTGTGGTCAATATTTTTAGATTTAGTGCGCTTCCAATATCTACGGCCACGCATTTCGCGTACAAGACCAAGACCAAGCGCTCGGCGGGAGAAACGGCGAATAAGAGCAACTGGGCTTTCGCTCTTGTTACGACTGACTTCTACTCGTGCTGTATCTACCATAATAGAATGGACTTTAGCATACCTACTGGGTTTTTGTCTAGAATGTTGCGATATGAGTCTACGCCATTACTTTCAATTGCTCTGCAAGTCCATCAAGCGACATCACAACGTTTTCTTGTGTTTCGCGATTACGCAAAATCGCTGAACCTTCCAGAGCTTCCTTGCGCCCCATTATAAGAACATATGGAGGGTTCATCTTCTCTACATGTTTCATCTGGTCTGTAAGCGATTCAATACCAATGATTTGCTCAAGCGGTATACGTACTCGTTTAAATTCCTCTGCAAGACGTATGGACATGTGCTTTGCTTCATCACCGATATGAACAAATACAAAACGTGGCCGAACACTCTTCTTTGGTGGTACCACTTTCTCTCCAGTAGTTTCAATGCGCAAAACTGCTCCAACAGTGTGCATGGATTCAGGAAAGAAATGCGAGGCAAGCTCTGTATATCTAGAACCCCATGCCACCGTTTGCCCATCAACAACAACATCAAAGCAAGCGTCTGACCATGCGTTACCGTGAGAGATGAGTCCCGGAGCAAGCTCATATGGCGTATCTGTCATTTCTAGGTACTCAAGTAGTGCTTCAAATCGTTTACGGCTGGCGTCAGATAAATTGTCAGTTGGTGAAGGTAAATCATGAGCGCACTCTCCTGTGATAAGTAGTTCTGCTGCAGCAAACACATCCTTTTTTGCGCAGTTAATGCAGTCTGGCGACAACATGTCTCCATGTTTTCGAAAATAATTACCAAGCTCTCGAGCAAAGCGAGCACGAGTTTCTTTATCGCCGAGCGTATTGATGCGAATGACAGGTTCACTTTTGAAAAGGTCTTTTGTTAGCGCATGAAGTGCTCGTATAATTATTGCGTCTGCAATAGTTCGGTCGGCGGAGAGTGCGTGGAACTGGATGTTTGCATTTTTAGGGGCTGTTCTCCCATGGGCTATGTTGGTGTGCCATGTAAATATTGGTCCTTCCGGTACTCCATCTTCCTCTGGTTTTAGAATTCCAGAATCGCGACACTGTCTCAAGAAAGAAGCAACCGTCTGAGCATTTATATCAAGAGTTTCAAGCTCCAGTTGTTTTGGATATCCCTGTTTCGTGCTTGCGCCACGTCGTGCCTCTGCAAGTTTTGAAAATGGGATGAAGCCATAGTACTGTCCAACAGAACGAGCCTTACGTAGAACTTGGTCTGGAGAAAAAATGGTTCGTGACATATTTGTTTAAGAAGTAGTTACTAATTGGTAATGGAGTTTTCCAAGACTGGATGTAGAAGAGGAAGTGAATGTTGTTTGTCCTGGGAATAATTCTGCGTCATTTATTGGTAATAGACGGATAAAGACACGTCCTACTATATTTTCTTTATGCAATTGACCCCATGTACGTGAGTCAGAGCTGTTTGGGCGATTATCTCCCATAACGAAGTATTCGTCTTTTCCTAGTGTGGAGTTCCCGTTGTACGTAGCGTCTTCTTTTGTCACATACGGTTCTGAAAGCGATACAGCATCACCTCCAGATTTTGTTACGAACACTTCTCCGTGTCGTATAGACACTGTCTCGCCCGGAAGACCAACAATGCGCTTAATATAAAATAGAGATGGATTTTTTGGATATCTAAACACTATGACATCACCACGTTCAGGCTCTTTAAAACGATAACTGATCTCATCAATTATTAAATAATTTAGGTTTTCAAAGGTGGGATGCATAGACTCACCATCTACAATAAAAGGAGAAATGACAAATGTGCGTACTGGCACCACTATTACCACAATAAGGAAGGCGAGTATGAAAAGATCTTTTAGCAACCCATTCTCGCGTAAAGGCATGAGCGCATTGTAGTCGTCTTACACGCCGAGTCAATACTTGCGCACAATTAAAATCAATGCTTCAAGCGACTAACGTGTATTATATGTACATGACAACAGTTATCATTGGACTTGGGAACACCGGAAGTGAGTATGCAAAGACAAGACATAACGCTGGGCGTATGGCAGTGGAACTTCTTGCTAGGGAAGAGTGTTTTGATGCATTCTCACTACAAAAATCTGCACTATCTCTTATTTGTAAGGGAGAGATTGCTGGTAATAAAGTACTTATTGCGCTCCCTGAGACAATGATGAATCTTTCAGGTAAAGCTGTAGCTACGCTTGTTAAAAGTAAGAAAGCAGCACAAAGACTCATTGTGGTACATGATGATTTGGATTTGCCGTTAGGTACTATAAAAATGGTTTATGCTCGCGGAGCAGGTGGCCATAAGGGAGTTGAGAGTATAATGCGCGCAATTAAGACTAAAGAATTTGCTCGTATACGTATAGGAATATCTGGCAAAGGAAAAAAGAATCAAGCGAAAAAAGTGTCAGGGGAAGAAAAGGTTATAAAACATGTAATAGGCAAGTTTAAATCTGCAGAAGACGCTGTCCTAAAGAAGGCGCTTAAAAAGGCATCAGAAACAGCAAGATTGTTTGTGGCTGAAGGAGTAGAAGTAGCGACAATGTTTGCTAATACAAAATAAGATTGTGGTACGATATTCTTTCATCATGAAAGAATTTCCTGCACATCCACTCAGAACACGTTTTGCAAAAGATATTCTTTGCGAATTTCTGCCTCCTCTAAAAACATCTAATAAGGTGCTTATCCTGTGCTCTGGAATGCCGGGGTACCCCGGAGGAAAAGGTGAAGCAATGCAGACTCTTGCCAGACGCGGGTATTGGGTGTTCGTGCCAAGGTACCGAGGTAGTTGGGAAAGTGGAGGGACGTTTTTACAAAGATCTCCGCATGAAGACATTTTGGCAGTGGTTCAGGGGCTTTCAAAACCGTTCATTGATTTCTATAGTGAAGAAAAGATGCGGGTCACGCGCCCGCAGATTACAGTTATCGGCGCATCGTTTGGCGGGCCTGCTGCCATACTCGCTTCGCGTGATACACGCGTGAAGCAGGCAATAGCACTTTCGCCCGTCATTGATTGGCGAGGCCAAAGAGGAACTGCCGAATCTCTTGAGATGATGGAAGCGTTTTTACCTAAGGCATTTGGCGAAGCGTATCGTGGTGATCCTGAGAAAGTATGGAAGAAACTTGCTAGTGGTCGTTTCTATAATCCTGTGCATGAAGTAAAGACTATACAAGGGAAGAAGCTACTCATTATGCATGCAAAGGACGATCATGTAGTGCCTTTTGCTCCAGCGCAGGAATTTGCTGAAGCAGTAGACGCGCGGTTTGAAGCGATAGTACGCGGGGGACACTTTGGCGTTTCTTCCATATTGAAACCGCACTTGTGGCGTAGAGCAAGCTCTTTCCTAACAAAGTATTGAAAAGTTTAGTCATTAAAAGTAAAACCGCCTCATATTATGAGGCGGATTTACTTTTAATGGGCGATAGTTAAGTCTTTGCACCAGACTTTACATACGAGAGTGTCATACGTTGTTCCTTGGGCTCAAAGACTGTAATTGTGAATGGATATGTTTTACCTAGTTCAAGCATCTCACGTAATTCAACCGGAGAAGCAAATTCACTCACATGTACCAAGCCAGCAACACCTTCCTCAATTGAAGCGAGAGCTCCATGCTTATTGTACTTAATGATTGCACCCTTTACTTCCATACCCTTTTTGTAACGCTCATCAGCGGTGTGCCACGGATTGTCTTTTAGGGCTTTAATAGAAAGTGAGATTTTTCCATCTTTTATCTCAATAATTTTAACCTTTACAGGATCCGCTACGTTAAAGAGAGAATGTGGATCTTCAACTAAGCCCCAGTCAAGCTCACTAATATGCGCAAGTCCTTCAATTCCTGCCTCTAGCTTTACAAATACACCAAAATCAACTATTCCAGTTACTTCACCTTCTGCAACATCACCAACTTGGTATTTATCAATCAATGTTGCTTTCTCTTCTTCTTCGTTTCCAGTGCGTTCTGAGAAGATAAGTTTTCCTTCTTTTGGATCCGCAGTAATAATTCTCACAGATAGCATTTGACCAACAAGTTTATTCAATTCGCTAAGGATTTTATCTTTGTCCCCATCAGTAATCCTTGGGTAGTGCTCTTTAGCAAGTTGAGATGCGGGAAGGAACCCCGGCACGCCTTGCCATGAGAGAATAAGCCCTCCTTTGTTCGCTTCATCTACCATAACTGTATATGTTGTCTCTGACACAATCGCTTGTTCAGCTTCACTCCAAATAGCAGCCTGACGCGCTTCTTTTAGTGATAGTTCAATGTACCCATCGCGTCCAGCGGCATCTACAACTTTTGCTGTAATGATGTCTCCTACGTTTGATTTGCGTAGTATATCAGCGGCATTAAGGTATTCACGTCCGTATATAAGGCCAGTACCAAATGGTGGTAAGTAAATATATAAACGCCCGCGAGCAATAGTTATAATAGTTCCTTCTACTAAGTCTCCAACCACAGGAGGAGTTGGTATAGAATCTAGAAGCCCAGTCATAGGATGGGTTGTAGGAAGGTTCTCTGTACCGACTAATGGAGCCTCTTTAGATACTTTTTCTTCTTCAGGCATAATTTAATAAGCATTGCAACATATTTCTGAAGTGGTTTCGGCAACTTGCCAAGGGTTAATCACTTCATACTGTGCGCACGCGTATAGAAAAACGTAGCATGTGTATATAAAAAAAGAAAGACCACCTTCCGAAAAAAGATGGTCAGGAGATCTAGGGCGAGTCTCTTGCTCTGTGCATTTGGCATCTCCATGCAGGGGGGTCAGGCGCCGAAGGGCTTCTGGCCCAGCCGGCCGGCGGTCTGCAATCGAGGAACAATTTCACTCTTGAAAGCCATATTGTCCGGGGAGCCACGGGTTGTGCGCATACATCCTCCTAAAGAACATGATTCCACGTCGGAATCAATATAAATGTATCATACACACTGATTTTTGTCAATAGCAACGTTGATGTAAAAACCCTCCAAACCGTGTGGTTTGGAGGGCGGGGGTGCCGGAGATAGTGAGGAGGAGGGAGTATGCTCATCAACACATATACACCAGCGGATGCTGCAGGCCCTAGTCAGAGCTCGGAGATTAGCTCGATGCGCAATTGGGCCACCAGTATGCGCAAATAAGTGCCTGCAGACTTTTTACTAATCTGAGGCAGAGTCTAGCATATACTGTGTTTGTGTCAAGACAGCATATTACCTTATGAATATATACGTAAAATTAAGGTGCGTATATGCGCTATTTGTGGTATTCTATACGCATGGTAATAACGCATCATGGCGGGCAATGTTTTAAAGTTACGCTCGGTGATATAACTCTTGTATTTGACCCAATATCTAAAAAAGGCACCTTACCCGGTGTTCGTTTTGGTGCTGATATTGCAATGGTTTCCCGTAACCATGCCGACATGAACGGCGTAGATGACGTGACTTATGGTGGTAAAGAGCCATTCGTTATATCTGGACCTGGTGAATATGAACGCGGAGGAGTAACTGTACAAGGGTTTCTTTCATCTAGTAAATATGGCCTTAAGAAAGGTGAAGACAGTACAATAAATACAATATACACAGTGGAGCTTGAAGACATGACGATTATGCACTTGGGCGCATTGTCTGGGGAAGAGCTTCCTAAAGAAGTACGCGAAGCAATAGAAGATGTAGATATACTTTTTGTGCCTGTAGGTGGTGGTTGCACACTCTCGCCGTCAGATGCTCATGATCTGGTTGTCTCACTTTCGCCAAAGATAATCATTCCTATGCACTGGAGTGGTATGGGTGAAGAAAAATCTCTAGAAACATTTCTTAAAGAAGAAGGAGGAGAATCGGAAAAGGTAGAAAAACTAACTCTAAAAAAGAGAGATTTAGCTCAAAAAGATGGTGCTATTATAGTAATAAAGCCATGAAGCAGATTATTTCCTACATTGAGTATTTGCGTACTAAGCCACATCATGTGCGAAGAAGGATTGCTCTCGCATCAGCTTCAGGTATAACCTCCTTAATTGCTATAATATGGGTTTCAGGAAATGTGACTTCAGGTTCATTTGCAATAGATGGTAGTAATTTTGCTGATAGTACTGCAAGTTCTCCGGCTGTAGTTTCTCAACCAATAACAGAGAGTTCGCTTCTCGGGTCTGTGGGGGCATCTTCTGAGAAAAATAATGAAGCACATATAGAAATTGTAAGTACTGGTAGTAGTTCTACTATCTCAGAAGAAGAACCAGAACGTACTGTTATACCTTTTTAATACAAAAGTAATAAGTTTATGGCGCAGAAGAAAAATACATCAATAGATAATGAAGCACCTGTTGGTGGCAGGGTGATACCTCAGCCCATTATCGCGGAGATGCGTATGTCTTATCTGGACTACGCAATGTCAGTTATTACTTCCAGAGCGTTGCCTGATGTTCGTGATGGTTTAAAGCCAGTACACCGCCGTATTTTATATGCAATGCGAGATATGGGACTTGTTCCGTCATCAAAGTTTCGTAAATCCGCAACAGTAGTCGGTGAAGTATTGGGTAAGTATCATCCACATGGTGACACTGCTGTGTACGACACAATGGCAAAAATGGCGCAGGAGTTTTCGTATCGTTATCCGCTCGTGCTTGGGCAAGGTAACTTCGGTTCCATTGATGGCGATTCACCAGCTGCTATGCGTTATACCGAAGCTAAGATGGCACGTACAGCAGATGAACTTCTGAAAGATCTTGAGAAAGACACTGTTGAATGGCGACCAAACTACGATGCAACTCGCGATGAGCCGATTGTGCTTCCTGCCGCTCTGCCGAATCTGCTTTTGAACGGCACACTCGGTATTGCTGTTGGAATGGCAACCGAGATACCTCCACACAACTTGAGAGAAGTTGTAGACGCGACAATACATCTTATCGGTAATCCAAAAGCGTCAACTGAAGACCTGTTGGAATTTGTTAAGGGCCCAGACTTCCCGCTAGGTGGTGTTGCTTTCAATCAAGCGGACATTACGCACGCGTATGCAAACGGCAAGGGCGGTGTAGTGGTTCGTGGTGAAGCGGAAATCGTAGATGATGGTAAGAAAGATACAAAAATCATAATCAGTTCTATACCATACCGAGTTAATAAGGCAGAGCTTATTACGCGTATTGCTGAGCTTGTGCAAGATAAAAAGATTGAAGGGATTAGGGATCTTCGTGATGAATCTACCTCGGATATACGTGTCGTTGTAGAACTTAAAAGCACAGCGCACCCGCAGGCAGTACTTAACAATATATATAAGTACACAGCTCTAGAGAGTACCTTTCACTACAACATGCTAGCGTTGGTAGACGGAATACCACAAACACTTTCACTAAAAAGCATGCTTGAGCACTTCGTTGAGCATCGTCGTATTGTTGTAAAGCGTCGTACAGAGTTTGATTTACGAAAAGCAGAAGACCGAGAGCATATTCTCCTCGGTCTTTCCAAAGCGCTTGATCATATTGATGAAGTAATAGCGATAATTAAGAAGTCGGCAGACGTACCGACAGCAAGTCTTGCTCTTCAAAAGAAATTCAAATTTTCTGAACTACAAGCGTCTGCAATTTTAGAAATGCGACTTTCTAAGCTTGCTGGACTTGAACGTAAAAAGATTGAAGACGAATTGGCAGACGTACAGGCTCTTATTAAGACATTAAAAGAAATACTTTCTTCTGCAAAAAATATTTTGGCAGTTGTTAAGGAAGAACTCTCTGTACTCGGTGATAAATATGGCGACGAGCGTCGTACTAAAATAGTAAAAGGCGGTGTAAAAAATCTATCACTTGAGGATCTTGTGCCAGATGAAGAATCTGTATTGCTACTCACTCAGGGCGGATATGTAAAGCGCACAAACCCAAGTGAATACAAGAATCAGAAACGTGGAGGTGTTGGTGTGGTGGATATATCAACGAAAGAAGAAGACGTTGTAACTCATTTCTTAGTTGCGTCTGCGCATGCGGATCTACTTTTCTTTACTGATTATGGTAAGGCATATGCACTTAAAATGTATGAATTGCCAGAAGGTAAGCGCGCAACAAAGGGAAAGAGTATTATGAACTTCCTTCCTCTTGCCACAGACGAAAAAGTAACCTCAATCTTGCCTGTAATGAAGGGAGCTACTTGGGATGCTCTCTCAATTATGTTCATAACTGAGAATGGTGTAGTAAAGAAAGTTGCAGCCAAATCATTCTCTGATGTGCGCAGAAGCGGTATAATAGCTATTAATCTAAAGTCCGGTGACAGACTGGTCGCCGCACAAACAGCTTCAACAGGGGACTCTATATCACTCGTAACAAAGAAAGGACAATCAATCCGTTTTGATGAAGAAGCTCTTCGAGAGATGGGGCGCACAGCAACTGGAGTGCGTGGTATGAATGTCAAAAAAGGAGACGTTGTAGTGTCTGCGGAAGTAGTACCTTTTAATGCAAAAGACGCATCTCTACTAGTTATAATGAGCAAGGGATACGGGAAACAAACTGCAATTAGCGAGTACAAGATTCAAGGGCGTGGCGGATCTGGTATAAAAACTGCAGAAATTACCGCAAAGACGGGAGAAATCATGGGCGCGCGCGTGATAACTGATGATTCCGCCGAGCAAGAAATTGTTGTTATATCTAAAAAGGGTCAAGTAATTCGTACATCAGCAACAGGAATACCTGTACTTTCACGAGCGACACAAGGTGTACGAATAATGAAAATGCGTGAAGGGGACTCTATAGCGCAGATTGTGGCTCTTTAAATCCACAAGCGTAGTAAGTCAAAGTGTTAATTACGCAATTAGTTTATGTACGCAACATGCTAGGCTATATGTGATGAGTGAATCATTTAGCAATCCACAAGACGCAGTGTTGAAACTTAAATTGCGTCCAAATATGATCGTTGCAGATTTTGGATGCGGGTCTGGTGCTGCTGCCTCCACTGCAGCACATCTTGTTGAGCCTAACGGGAAAGTCTATGCAATTGATATTCAGGAAGATTTACTTACGCACGCATGTGCGCCACACGGACATCTTCACGCGCATGTAGAAAGTGGTGTCGTACAAACAATATGGGGAGATGTTGAAAAACCTTTTGGTACAGGGTTGCGTGATCATACTGTAGACGCCGTGTTGCTCATGAATACACTTTTCCAGATAAACAATAGAAATGCGCTAATCACAGAATTAAAGCGTGTATTGAAATCTGAAGGTAAACTTCTTGTTGTTGATTGGGCGGGCGCGTACAGCGGGATGGGGCCTGAGCCAGCGTGTGTTGTAGCCGAGCACGAAGCAGAGGAATTGTTTATTGGCAATGGGTTCCATAAGGAGTCTGGTTTTAGAAGCGGGCCTCACCATTGGGGAATTATTTTTACATCCGCATGAAAGTCTCATTGTTCCAAGGCATAATAATGGGGGTATTTGGAATTGCAGGCATAATAGGTCTTTTTGTCTTTGCTTCTTACCGTGGCGACGGCTCAAGTGAACAGTTAGGAGTAGGTGCTGTTACTGTATGGGGTATATTGCCTGCGAGTCAGATAGATAACGCGCTGTCATCAGCAAGACAAATTAACAGAGAATTGGAACAAGTTAAGTATATAGCTAGAAATCCAGACACTTTTTCAAATGATCTAGCGACTGCTATTGCTACTGGGAATGCGCCGGACGCAGTTCTAATTTCACAAGAACATCTACTTTCCGTACAGAAATTTTTAACTCCAATTTCAAACACAGCACTACCTGCCAGTACTTTTTCTGACACGTTTACTATAGCAAGTACACGCTATCAATTGTCTTCAGGTACTTACGGAATCCCTATTTTGATAGACCCATTGGTGCTTTTTGAAAATCGTACGCTTTTGTCTTCATCCGGTATTGCCAAACCCCCAGCTACTTGGGAGGCTCTTACTGGCATGGTACCTAGACTCACGACACTGTCTTCATCAGGAAAATTAAAACGTCAACTGATAGCGCTAGGTACATATGACAATATACAGAACGCAAGAGGTATACTGTCCGCAATCTTCTTACAAACTGGTGTACCGATATCTGTATTGGGAATAAATGGCTACACAGCATCGCTTGGAGGAGTCGGCACATCTGGGCAGGCCGTAGTACGATTCTATACACAATTCGCAGACCCATCTAAGATCTCTTATACGTGGGATGCTTCATTGCCAAATTCACGTCAAGCATTTTTGTCTGGCGATCTGGCTCTTTATATAGGATATGCGTCTGAAGCACGTTACTTGCGTCAAGCAAATCCAAATCTTAATTTTAGTGCAGTTGCTCTACCTCAACCACAAACATCCGTAAATAAGAAAACATACGGTCTTATATATGCTCTTGGAATACCCAGGGGCTCTAAAAATCCTTCTGGAGCTTTCCAAGTTGGGGCATTGCTTACTTCTACTGCCCAACAACTGGCATTATCTGCAAACACTGGAATTGCTCCTGCAACACGAGATGCGCTAGGCTCTGTTTCAGACGATCCAACTCTTTCAGTATCTTACGGATCTGCGCTATATGCAGATGCGTGGCTGTCCCCACCACCTTCTTCAACCGATCAAGTATTTTCAGTTATGATTAAGAATGTAACGAGCGGAAGATTGTCACTTTCTTCGGCTATTTCTACCGCAGAACGTGCATTGACGTCCGTATTTCCATGACCTATGACTAGAAAAATAACTATACACATGTTCTTTTTGCTCACTTTCTTTCTTGCGCCACTAGCTGTATTTGCTCAAGATATTAACGCCCCAATAGACCAAGATAGTGGAGGTGATGCAGGGGGCCCTATTAATGACCCTGTTGTAATGTTAGACAATCCTCTCGGGTCAACATCTTTAAATGACCTCATTAGCAATATACTTGGTATTGTGGTTCAGATCGGCTCTATAGTTGTGATACTTATGTTGGTATATGTCGGTTTTCTATTTGTAATTGCCAGAGGCGAACCCGGGGCAATTATTAAAGCTCGTCAAGCACTTCTATACACAGTAATTGGCGCGCTTATTTTGCTAGGCGCTCAAGCAATCTCTATGGGGATAACAGAAACAGTGAAAACGCTTTCGCCATAGACTTATGACATTCAAACAATTTGCAGAAGGGTTAATAAGTATAGGAAATACAGTAGTAATACCAGTTATTTTCACGCTTGCTGGGTTTGTGTTTGTGTACGGGGTAGTAAAGTTCTTCTTTTTGCAAGGTGATTCAGAAGTGGATAGGGCAAAAGGTAGACAGTTTGTGCTATGGGGCATTCTAGGTCTTGTTCTACTGTTTTCAATCTGGGGTGTTGTAAATATATTGTTATCCACGTTCGGGTTCTCTTCCTAAGATTCGTGTGGCATACTTGGTTTATATGAAAACTTCCTTTCTCTGGATGCTCCCCCTATTATTTGTCTCATTTTTTGCTTTCACTCCAATATCATCCGCTCAACAAATCCAAGTTAGTGGTTGCTACTATAACAGTGGCGTGTGTATGTGTTATCAAAACGGTGTTCTACAGATAAGTAACAATCCAGCTGCATGCAGTCAGCTGGGAGGTATCTTTGGTAAGATACTTTCCATTATCAATACAATACTGGTACCTGTGCTGTTCGCTGTAGCTTTTATCGTATTTCTATGGGGCATTGCAAAAAGCTATATATTTTCTGCAGGAAATCCAGAAGAAGTGAAAAAAGGCCACAAGCTCATTCTTTGGGGAATAGTAGGATTTGCCGTTATGATATCACTTTGGGGACTGGTGAATGTAGTGGTCAATACTTTTGGTCTTGGGGGTTATAATGCTCCACGTATTCCAACTTCTTATTAAATATGAAGAAAATATTTCCATCACTCATTCTAGTTATAGTCATATTTTCTCCAGTTACTACTTTTGCGGTAGGGCAGGCGACATACTGTAACGCGTCTGGGAATATTGGAGGCACAGATTCTCCATGCTCCACTATTCAGGCGGACTACGTATGCTTGAATGGCGTGTGTCAGTCGCAGGATGGGTGTAGCTCTGCTGGGTGTCCAACTGGTTATTATTGTGCGGGAGTGACAGGAGGTCAGAGTGGATCAGACGGTACCGTATGTGCTGTAGAAAGTCAGCTTCCGGGAGGAGGTACAACTGCAACTCAAAGCGGTAACCCGAGCAATGGTTCCGCGGCGGTTAATTCTGGGAGTGGCGGGCTAGACACATCACGCATTAGTGCTTACGGAGAAGGTATCATTTTGTTTATAAATCAAGTTCTGGTGCCAATTCTCATGGCCGTAGCTTTCTTTGTATTCATATACGGTGTTGTAAAAACTTATATTTTTGAAGGCGAAAGTGTTAACAAAGATGGCCACAAACTCATCCTATGGGGAATTATAGGATTTGCTATTATCGTCTCTTTCTGGGGACTTGTAAGTCTGGTAACAAGCTTCTTTGCGCTTGGCACATCCGCTCCGCCAGCTCCTTATTCGCCTTATTAATGAATAACTTATGAAATACATTCTTCTCATTCCTATACTAGCGCTAACGCTAACGTTTCCAACTTTTGTAAATTCACAGGTTTGTTCTCCAGGTACGTGTACAACTAACGCAGATTGTGCTTCAGATGAAGAGTGTCTCGGCTCATTTGGATCGTGTGGCGGAGAGTGTTATTTGAGAGAGGAAAATAATAATATATCTGGTGCGCCAAGCGGAATTCAATCTCAATATATAGAGAGTTACGCAAATGACTTCAAAAACATCATAAACAAGGTATTTGTCCCTGTATTGATGGCATTAGCATTCATTGTTTTCTTGTGGGGAATATTCAAGGCATATATTCTCAATCCAGACAATGAAACTGAACGAACGAAAGGACATCAGCTTGTTTTATGGGGGGTCATTGGGTTCGTGATTGTATTTTCTCTCTGGGGGATTGTTAACCTTGTACATGCAACTTTGAACTTAGGCCAAGCTGGAGGTAATCGACCGGATTATCCAGCGCTCTAAGCGCTATCCACACTTTCAGGAAAAACATTGACCAATAGGGCAAACACTCGGTACAATAGTAATGTTATTCACGTTTACCTACTCTATGAAAAAAGCACTTACCATTACCTCAGGTCTTACTGCAGTATTTGCAATACCGATAGTTGCGTCTGCACAAGCTGTCAGCAACATATCAGATGTAGGCACATTGATTATAAATATAATCAACAATGTATTTGTACCAGTACTTTTTGCAATTGCCTTCATTGTCTTCATTTGGGGAGCATTCCAAGCCTTCATTTTGGGGGCAAATTCTACTGATGTAAAAGAAAAAGGAAAGAATCTTATGCTCTACGGCCTAATTGGTTTCTTTGTGATGGTTTCAGTATGGGGATTGGTAAATATTCTCACTGGATCGGTTGATTTTGGTTCTAATGATCCAACATTGCCAACCTCGCCAACCTCTGGCGTGCAGGTAGGCGGATAGGCCTTAGTCCTTCTCCTTACAAACCCCGTGGCTTGCCACGGGGTTTGTGTGTATAAAGTGTACGTAAATGCGAGCCAACACTGCTAGACTAATCCCATGCAAGTACTAAGCGATTTTATTTCAAAAGTGGTGGTTCAGATCATTAATCCTATTATTATGCTTTTGGGTGCGGGCGCGTTCATTGTGTTTATCTGGGGTGTCTTCCAATTTATTCGTAATGCGGGGGAGGACACGGAAAGGACTAAAGGGAAAAAAGAAATCATGTGGGGATTGATTGGCCTCGTCATCATCTTCGGTGCTTTTGGACTTATAAATTTAGCATTAAATACTTTCGGTCTAGATGACCGCATTATTACTCCCGAACAGTTTAGTAACCCTCAATAGAAAATACCGCGACATATTAATTAATATGTCGCGGTATTAGTTTTGTCACATCAAACAGCGGGGCAGTACGGAGCTGTCAATACTTCTATCTTCCTCTCTTCACCTTCAGGAGCTCGTACGCGTATTCCTCTGTGTGGACTGGGTATTGATGTCCATGAGCCATGTACCAGAAACTCCAGTTCGTAGTTTCCTACTCCTGGAAGAGGGTACAAACATACACGCCACCCATGCAGATTTCCAGAAGGCAAGAGGATCTCTCGCCACATATCCTTAAAGGAGCACCCAGTGAGCTTTTTCGGTAAGTTTTGTGGACAGGCCTGCGCTTCTTGCCTCGCGTCTTTTCTTTCTTGAGTCCATTGGGAATACATAGAAACCACCCACATGAACACAATAATGCCCACAAACGCCTGTGCGCTCTTGCGCATGAAATTAGCATGTTCTCCAAGATTGGGGAGGTAGCTAATGACATACATTAGAATAATCAACAACAAGACGCCAATGGAGTACCCCGATATCCATTCCCATGCAGATGTTATGTTAAATCTTCGTACTATTGCCGTGACAAATAGAATTGCCCATGCAAGTAGCAAAAGCCATACAAACAATAAACTACTACCTTGGAAATTACGTTCTTTCCAATTTCTAGCCACTGATTTTTTAGTGGCATCTGGACCTTCATCAATTGTTGTGTTTGGCACATAGGTTTTGTAGAGCTTCCACGCAACATATCCAATTAATGGGAAAACTCCAAAGACAAATACTGCCAATACTTCTAACAGATCTTTATTGTTCATCAGTTACCTCTTTTCTGGTGCTATGCGTAACTTCTTGCTTGCGATTTTTCATGAGGCCATGCTTACCTCCGCTTACTAGTCCGAAGAGTTTTTCGACACCTTCAGTTCCGGCTACGAACGTTGTATCCGGCAGCGCCTTTATTACTGCTTCGGAAGCAAGAATTTCCTCCCCGCTTATTTCAGCGTCGGCCATGTATTGTTTTACACCACGACCTTTGCCGGCAAGGATTTCTTCCTCGTATCTCCCGTCGCCACGACCTTTGAGTTCCTTAGCTCTACGCTCGGTGTCTGCTTGGATCACTTTTGATTCACGTCGCGCCAGCTCACGTGAGATTTCAGCAATTTCTTCATGTGTTTTATGGCTCGCGTTCATCTCCGTAATGCCACCAGTCCTGACATCAATACCGAGCCGTAGTACTGCAAGTTGCAGGCGCGCAATAAACACTTGATTGAATAGTCTTCGATTAGCGATGAGTGTTGCGTTCGTTTGTTCTGCAATCATCTCGTTAATGATTAGATATGATTGTTCACGTAACAAGTCTTTGATAGCACCATCAATATGCCCTGACTTACTAGATAGGTTACGAATAATGCGGAAGATTCCTCCAAAGGCCGCGTTTACTCGGTATTGCACAAAGAATTGCGGATCTATAACTATCTGCATGTCTAGGGGGTCAAGACTTACATCGGCAATATCTTTGCTTCTAAGTTTTCTTCTCCTCTCTTTCAGTTCATCTTTGGTGAATTTTGGTTGTCCTGTTGTTGTGTATATTGGACGCACATACCCTAACTTCAAGTATTCTGGAGGAATGGCATCACCTCCTTTTTGTTCCATCTGTTCCTTATTACTTACACGGTAAATTTTATCCGCGGGTCCAGGAAAATGTACATCCTTATAGTTACGATTTGCCTTTGAAAGTGACATAATTCCAAAAGGAATTAGGTATAGACCAGATTGTGGCACATAAAGAGGTTTGCTGAAGATGCTTATGCCAGCAAGATCTTCTACCGCAACAATCCTCAAGCTCATTGCCACATGTAGAGCCTGCCAACAGACAAGAATTAAAGGTATACTACCCCAAAGTCCTTGAGATTTCAAAAAGAAGTAAGCTATAGTAGCAGTAATTGCTACTATCGCCTGAATAAAGAGATATATACAAATAATCTCTTTATATTTGGCGGTTGCAACTGTGTGTTTATGCTGAGGGTAATGTCCAAACTTATTTTCCGCCCATTCTTGAGCAATCTCTTCTTCTTCGTATCCAATTAAACCTAATACTTTTGATGGTCTGGGATAGTCACTCGTTTGTACATCGCTTCCCGGTGCATCCAGCTCCTCCTTTTTTAGAACATAGTAGTCATGCTTTAAGATTTCCTTGGCATATTGGTGCCAAGGTTTTTTGTCGCTCTCTTTTACGAAGTCGCGTTCTGCTAAATACTCCATAATGAGTACCTCTCTTTGATGTGAATGTATAGATCAATTGTCTGATGGATATTTTACCAGTACAATATTGAAAGTCAAGGCTACACTTCTTGTTAATAATAGGTATTCTTAACAAGATAATTCAGTTCATAAGGGATGAATTATCTGCAGTTATGTATGTGCGCCCACCTGGACTCGAACCAGGGACCCACTGCTTAAGAGGCAGTTGCTCTACCGACTGAGCTATAGGCGCAATATGCAAAATATACCAGAACGTAGTATTGTTTCAATGTAGGAAAAAGCTGGGGTGGCGAAATTGGTAGACGCACCTGCCTTAGGAGCAGACGGGGCAACCCATGGAGGTTCAAGTCCTCTCCCCAGCACTAATCAAGAATTCCGTATAACTCCTTTGTGTATACACAAAGGAGTTATACGGAATTGGCTCATTTGTGATCGCGATTTATAAAATATATACACAGCACTACCACTACGGTAGTAACAGACTATTTGTGTATAAAGTAATTATGGTGCCGGGAGTGGGACTCGAACCCACACGAGGGTTTAATACCTCTGGGGATTTTAAGTCCCCTGTGTCTACCATTCCACCATCCCGGCTTGTAGTCATTATAAACCTTGAGGCCCGGGCGGGAATCGCACCCGCGCATGGGAGTTTTGCAGACTCCAGCGTTTCTACTTCGCCACCGGGCCGGTACTATCGATATTAACGCACCTGCTAATTGTACGCCATATATATTTCGCACTCACATCTCACCGTTTTCAGGAAGAAAAGTTATTCTCGGTATAGGGCGTAGTCTAGTATGTTTTTTTAGATGTTCAGAAAAAGCTGAACGTTGACGATCAAGGAAAAAAAGAGCTCCCGGAATACGGTCTTCCGGAAATACACTTATAAATACAATTGCTCGTTCGCCTCTTTGTGATAATTCTGCTCTGGTGACAGTTATTAAAGATTCAGGACCAGCTTCTCTAGTTAAAAACGACGCAGCTTCTTGCGCTAGCGTAGCGGCGGCGCGGTTGCTGTGGCTATTTTCTGATCCACTCATGATTCAACGCGAGTATAAGCAACAAGTATGTCGTGTGGTGCTGCTTCTGTTTTGCTTTCTATTTCTGTACCAAACTCCGCATCCTCACGTACTTCTTTTATGTCTGCACGCGCTTGCTGAATGTTTGTCACAATCCCATGTCCCATCTCTTCGTCTCTGCGTAGAATCTTAACCTTGGCTCCTACAGAGAAAATCCCAGTCTCTACACGTGCTCCCAGAACTTGTTTTTTTGCGCTTGTTGAAAATGTCCTAAGAACCTTTGCTCTACCAAGCTCCTTCTCTATTGTTATTTTCGGCGCGCGCGCAATAAGAAGTTCTGAAACTCGTTCGGAAAGCTCATAAATGATTTTGAAAGATTCAATTGCAACATTGTCACGCATCGCAAGATCGCGCGCTGCAGACTCTACTCCTGAATTAAAAGATATCACCACACCACTCGCAGCATGTGCTGATTTTACATCGCTCTCGGAGACAGCTCCAACGCCAGAAGAAATAATGCGTATCCGAGCACGTTCATGAGCTATCTTTTTTAACTCATGCTTTATGGCGTCAATTGATCCAGCTGTGTCCGTTTTGATTACGATAGGCAATTCAGTTGTCTTTGTTTCAGTTGGTTCCGCGACAGCTTCAGATATATTTACATGTTTAGCAACTAATTTCTCGGCTTCTTTTTTTGATGAAGCGATAGAGAAAGGCGTCCCTGCCTCTGGGAGTTTTGAGAATCCTGAGATACGGACTGGATCAGATGGTCCTGCAGAAGCAATTCGTGTCCCGCGAAAATCCTCAATAAATCTTACAGGTGCAAATGCGTCGCCAGCGACAACAAATGATCCTGTTGATAACGAGCCATCTTTTATTATTAGAGTACCAGATGACCCTCTCTTGGAGTCTTGTGTAGATTCCAATACAAAACCACGAGCTGAAAGACTGGAGTCTGCTGACAAGCCAACAAGGTCAGCAGTCAACAAGACTAAATCTAGTAATTCAGGTACTCCATCTCCGCTTTTGGATGAAATTGGCGCCCACGAAATATCCCCACCAAGGCCTTCAAGGTAAATTGCATTTTCAATAAGTGATTGTTTCGCGCGCTCTATGTCTGCATTATTTTTGTCTATTTTAGTGATAGCTACCACAAAAGGGATGCCAGCTTCTTTTATGGCTTCATAAGCGTCAAGTGTTTGTGGCATTATTCCTTCATCTGCAGCGACCACAAGAATGGCAATGTCGGCGGCAGATGCACCACGAGAGCGCAGGGCTTTAAAAGCCTCGTGTCCGGGAGTGTCTAAGAATGTAACTTGCCGGCCATTATGCTCGGAGATGTAAGCAGATACGTGCTGTGTTATTCCACCAGCTTCGCCATCCACTACAGTCGTCTTACGTATATAGTCTAAAAGGGAAGACTTGCCATGGTCTATGTGTCCCATTACCGCGATTATTGGAGGTCGTGTAGAGCTTGCCATATGTGCTTACTATATCACCACAAAAACAACATCTTTGCAATCAGGTACAATGAATCCCATGTTCCATAGAAAAAAAATATATCTTGATGTTGCATCCGCAACTCCTGTACGGAGGGTATCTCTTGATGAATTTATAAATGCTCAGTCGATATTTGGGAACCCATCTTCTCCTCATGACTATGGGCTTCTGGCGCGGGAATTACTTGAGAACGCGCGAGCTAGAATTGCTAATGTAGTTGAGACAAAATCAGATGATATCGTGTTTACATCTGGGGCAACGGAGGCGAACGCTTTAGCCACTCTGGGGATAGCAAGAAACTCGGAGCATGTTTTATATGCTCCAAGTGCTCATGCTTCAATTGTAAAAAACATGGAATCACTCAAAGAGCGGGGATGTGTTGTTGAGCCGTTGCCTGTGTGTGATGGAAAAATAGACGTAAACGCAATGAAGACAATGCTTAGGTCTGAGACTACATTTATTGCAATGGATGCCGTGTGTGGAGAAACAGGGACGATATGGAATACACGTGAAGTGTCTCGTGCTCTCCCTCGCCGCACTGGTAAACGAAAAATAATTCTTCACGTAGACGCAAGCCAAGCTCCGTGTGTAGAAAAGTGTATGCGGACACACTTCGGAGCAGACACAATGTCACTGGATTCTGGGAAGGTGGGTGGCGTACGTGGTATCGGGTGTCTGGTAGCGTCTAGGATGATTGGGATTAGGTCTTTGTATTATGGAGGATCACAGGAACGCGGATTGCGTTCTGGTACACAGAATCCTGCACTAGCAAGTTCATTTGCGTCAGCTCTTGAAAAAAGTGCAGAAGAGAGAGATTCATTTGGGCTATACGCAAATCCAATTAGGACAAAGCTTGCAGAAGACATTATTTCTTCTATACCAAATTCATTTATAAATATTGGCAAGATAAACGCCCCGCATATACTGAATGTTTCATTGGTTGGTCGCGATACTGACTATGTCGTTGCTTTGTTGAATGAAGCTGGGTATGCCGTATCTACAAAAAGTGCATGTGAGACTGACTCTGTGACAGGTTCTCGCGCCGTATTTGCTCTTACTGGCGATATTGAACGTGCAAAAAGCACGCTTCGTATTTCGTGGGATATGTCTGTTAAGGCAAAAGACATTACTCGTTTCAGTGTCGATCTTGCAAATACAGTTGCTTTTGTTGACAGCGAGAGCACAAAGTCTCATTATTGAACCATGGATATAGAGAACCTCTCCAAATCGCAATTAATTCTGCTCACAATCTTAGTGAATTTTGTTACATCTGTTGCGACAGGAATATTGACGGTTTCTTTGTTAGATCAAGCGCCTCCTGTAATCACACAAACAGTTAATCGTATTGTGGAGCATACAATAGAAACAGTGTCGCAAGCAGGTCCTGCTACAGTCATAAAATCACAACAAGGACCAACAACAGAAGAGTTGGTAACTGGAGGTATTGCATCGAATGCCGCACGGTTAGCGTGGATATATTCTGCAGAAACAGGAACTTCTACAAAACCTATAACGCTTGGTACGTTGTTACCTAAATCTAGAACTGTAGCGACAGTATCTTCCAGCGAGTTGCCTGAAGAAGCATTGGTTGAATTTTCAAACGGATTAATTGCTACAGCCACACTTTCTCGTGGGGCAAGTGGCATCACAATATATACTTTTGATGAAGAAGCCGTTCTGCCAACACCAAAGGCTCCCGCATTTGTAAGTGCAAGCGATATAAGTCTCGGCGCAACCGTTCTCGCTATAGGATTTGATGGAAGCGCAGCTATAGGAATTATTTCTAGGGTAGATGATGACGGTATACGAACAACACTGCCTGATGTAGGCGCGGGAGCTGCTGCCGTTGATTTGGGAGGGAATCTTCTAGGGATGGCTTCTGGGGAAGAAGTAGGTTTCCTGTTTAGTTCAGACGCCATGTACGCAGCGCTTGTTGCATCATCTACCATATCTGAAATATCCGCGGATACCAATACAGACTCATCATAGACATGTCGCGTTAATTTTTGTATACCTAGAGTATATGCCACCATTTAAGAACTTCACCACAAAAGCAAAAGAAGCAGTACGGCGCGCGCACGAGCTAGCAATAGAACGTGGGCAAAATCATGTATCGCCACTTCATTTGTTGGCAGCTCTAGTGTTGCAGGAAGAGAGTCTGGTATTTTCTATATTGGACAGAATGGAGATTGATACAATTTTGCTTTCAGATGCAATCTTGGAAAGTCTTGAGGCTCCTGAAGGAGCGTCTACACTATCTCCTTCATATCAGATTTACTTAACGCCAGACTTAGCGCAGGCACTCGAAGCGGCCGGCAAGATTGCTGCAAGTATGAATGATAGTTTCGTAGGAACTGAACACCTGTTTCTAGCAGTTGTTGAGCACCCTGGACCTGTGACGGAAATACTTTCTCGTTTTCAAATAACTCGCGATGGAGCAACTGGAGTGCTCAAAGAACTACGCACAGCACATGATACAGGCGGTGAAGAACCAAAGCGTTTCCGAGCATTAAACAAATATGCTCGCAATCTTACTAAGCTTGCTTCGGAAAATCATCTAGACCCTGTTATTGGTCGTGATACAGAGATCAACCGCGTAATACAGATACTCTCTCGGCGAACAAAAAATAATCCAGTATTGATTGGCGAAGCTGGTGTAGGTAAGACCGCAATTGCTGAGGGGCTCGCGGCGCGAATGTCTGTAAATGATGTTCCTGAATCTCTAAAAGGGAAAGAACTTCTTCTTCTTGATCTCGGACTTATGATTGCAGGCACAAAATATCGTGGTGAGTTTGAAGAACGAATGAAAAACGTCATGAAAGAAGTAGAACGTTCTGAAGGAAAAGTAATACTTTTTGTTGATGAATTACATACATTGGTAGGAGCTGGTGCAGCAGATGGAGCGCTTGACGCCTCCAACATGTTGAAACCAGCGCTCGCACGTGGAGAAATACGCGTTATTGGAGCAACTACGATTAAAGAATATCAGAAGCATATTGAGAAGGACGCAGCGCTCACGCGGCGTTTCCAGCCAGTTTTCGTGCAGGAACCAACCGAAGAAGATGCTATTGCAATATTGCGCGGGCTTCGCGACAAGTACGAACTTTTCCACGGAGTGCGTGTTACAGATGGCGCCATTGTTGCAGCGGTTGAGCTTTCTTCACGCTATATTGCTGATCGATTCCTTCCAGACAAAGCAATAGATCTTATAGATGAGTCAGCCTCAGGGTTACGTATTGCTCTTGAAAATAAACCGCCAGCACTTGAGGAGGCAGATCGTAAAATCCGCAGGCTTGAGATAGAAAGACAAGCATTAAAGAAAGATGAAGAAGCGTTGGCTACTGGGGCAAGTAGTGCTGTGCGTGCGAAAGAAATCAAATCACGCATAAAGGCCATAGATACAGAAATAGCGGATCTGAAAGAAAAAACATCAGAATTAGAACTTAAGTGGAAAAATGAAAAAGAAGTTCTTGATGCTATCCGAAAAGCAAAGACAGATCTGGAATCTTCAAGAAATCAGGCCGACGCTGCTGAATCGGCTGCGGATCTGGGTACCGCAGCTGAGATACGTTATGGAAAGATACCGTCTCTGCAAAAAGAGCTTGAACAAAAGCTAAAGCGTCTGAAGACTTTGCAGAAATCTCGCCGTGTTTTGAATGAAGAAGTGACCGAGCAGGAAATCGCAGGAGTAGTTTCTCGCTGGACGGGTGTCCCAGTGGCAAAAATGCTTGAAGAAGAAGTGGCAAAGCTTGCGCGTATGGAAGATACACTAAAGAAGAGTGTGGTGGGTCAGGATAGCGCAGTTCAGAAAGTCTCTGATGCGGTGAAGCGTTCACGGGTCGGTATTAGTGATCCGAATCGCCCTATCGGCTCGTTTCTTTTCTTGGGGCCAACTGGAGTAGGAAAGACAGAGCTGTCACGACGTCTTGCAGACTTTATGTTTAACGATTCAGAGGCGCTTGTGCGTGTAGATATGAGTGAGTTTATGGAGAAGCATTCTGTATCTAAATTGATTGGCGCGCCTCCTGGGTATGTTGGCCATGAAGAATCAGGTTCTCTCACAGAACGTATTCGTCATCGTCCGTATTCAGTAGTGTTGTTTGATGAAATTGAAAAGGCACACCCCGAAGTATTCAACATTCTTCTGCAAGTACTTGATTCAGGGCATCTTACTGACAGTAAGGGTCGTAAAGTGAACTTCAAAAATACCATTATCATTCTCACTAGCAATATCGGCGGGGAGTTTATGGATCGCCTTGCTCAGATTGGCTTCGGTTCAAGTGAAGCGACAGATGCTTCTAGATACGAGGAAACCAAGGAAAGAGTAATGACAGCATTAAAAGAGCATTTTCGTCCAGAATTTCTTAATCGTCTTGACGACATAATCACATTTGGAGTTCTGTCAAAAGAAGCTCTAGCTGGTATTGTTGAGAGACAAGTGCAAGAGATTATTGAACGTTTGGCACACAAACGAATAGCTCTCAGCATATCTTCAGATGTGCGCGCATGGCTTGCTGAAGAAGGTTATAGTCCACAGTACGGAGCTAGGCCACTACGACGAACTTTACAAGAAAGAATTTTGACACCTCTGGCCTCTATGATGATTGAAGAAGGCATTAGTGAGGGGGCTACTGTAACTGTAGGAATTAAAAACAATGAGCCAGTGTTTTCTGTTAAGAAGAAACAGCGAAGCGCAAGGAAAAAACGTGTCAAACAGGTCACTGCATAAGCTTGCGGACAAGTCTTCTTTCTGTTAAATTCATTCCAATGGCACAAGATAAACTAATTAAACTCAAATCAACCGAATCTGCGCATGTCTACTACACTCGCAAGAATAAAAAGCAGGTTGAACGAAAAATTGAGTATACAAAATTCGACCCCACGCTTCGAAAACGAGTCGCCTACAAGGAGGCCAAGAAATAACAAAAACCGCCATTGGCGGTTTTTGTTTACGGAGGTGCACTCACTGGGTATTGACATAGTGTTCTATAGTATGGTATACTATATGTAGTTAACAGGCTCAGGAGTTCGAAATGCGTTCTTTCCAAATATTTCTGGTGTTTGTGGTAGCCATGATTTGCGGGTATGTGTATCTGCTAAATTCGGACGCCACAACCTTGGATGTAATTTTCTACGGCGTGTTCATCACATTTGCAACGATGATCAGCGTCTTCATCTTTCTTGGGTTCTGCCTCACAAAAGCGACGGAGGAGGTAGCAACAGTTTTCGTACAGATGCCCGCTGAAGAGAAGGCTCGTACGATTGAGATGGTCCTACGAATTGGCAGAGTGGGTTGCAAGACCCTATCTGCTGGGAAAGAAGATCGCTGTCAAGCATTCTTCAACGCAGCGATCAATGAAATTCATTAATCGCCATCCAAAAACAAAGCGCTCCTGATTCAGGGGCGCTTTCATATTTATATTGACAAAACTAATGTTAAATGGCAGTTTGGCAGACAGAGTACGTTATCTATTTTAGTACGTACGTTCTTAGCAAGGAGTAGAAATGAGCATAGTCAAGGAGATTTTCTTTGAGTACGACGGCGTAGCCCGCCTCACCGCCACTCTGTACTGTGTACGAAAAGGTCGTCTGTGTGGCGTCTTCGACACCACCACGAAGTCTGTGGTGGTACCGGTTGAGTACAGTCGCATAAACCATTTCACAGACACTCTGTACTGGGTACGAAAAGATGGCCTACGTGGCGTCTTCGACACCACCACGAAGTCTGTGGTGGTACC
>JBFJWB010000005.1:0-26151 GCA_041623915.1 Minisyncoccia bacterium
AAAGATTAGACACGACGAGGCTTAGGTGCACGCGGGCCATTGTGTGGAACAGGTGTCGCATCTTTAATGTTTTTTACCTGTATCCCCTTGTTAACAAATGCTCTAAGCGCTGATTCGCGACCGGCGCCTACACCACGAATTATAACGGAGGCTTCTTTTAAACCAATCATTACACCCTTCTCGCCCATTAATTCGCCAACCTTTGCTGCTGCATACGGCGTAGATTTACGAGCACCAGAAAAACCAAGAGCACCAGCAGACGATGAAACAACCGCATTACCTTTTTCATCAGTAAGAGTTGCCTTTGTGTTATTAAAAGTCGCCTCCACATGCAAAATCCCCTTCTCGAGGTGCTTTTTTGGCGCCTTAGACAAGGCACGCTGTTTTCGGCCTTGGTCAAGACCTCTTCCGCGTTTTTTAATGATACGTTTCTTACCCATAAGTGAAAATATTAAATAACATTAGGATTATGTCTTTTCTAGCGTACGACGACCTGAACCCATAGTCTTGCGTACATTACCACGGCGTGTTCGTGAATTAGTCTTGGTTCGTTGACCACGAACAGGAAGATTGCGTTCATGACGAACACCACGACCTGAACGAATATCTTTTAATCGTTTTATATCTTGAGTCACCTTACGGCGTAGCTCTCCTTCAATTGTAAATTCTTCAATAAGTGCCCGAAGTCTCTGCTCGTCCTCTGGAGAAAGGTCTTCTGCTTTCGTATCAAATGCAATCTTTGCTTTAGTTAGTACTTCACGAGAACGTGTTGGACCAACGCCATATACGCTCCTGAGCGCATACTCAAGTTGTTTTGTGTCTGGAAGAGTTACACCTGCAATACGCATATGTATTTTATAAAATAAATTAACCTTGACGTGCCTTACGTCGCGGCTTTTGTTTGTTAATACGATACAATCGTCCGTTACGTCGGACGAGAATGTCTCCTGGCTGTTGTTTCTTAATAGATGCTCGCACTTTCATCGTAGAATCGTAAAAACAAATAATTAATCATTAACTTAAGCGACGTACAATGCGCGCACGCCCGCCGTATGGATCTAGCACCATTTCAACCTTATCCCCCATGAGTACACGAATTCGATGGAGGCGCATTTTACCAGCAAGATAAGCAAGTATAAGCTCCCCTTCTACTTCTTCCTCAGAATCCATACGGACACGAAAAAGAGAGTTCGGCAATATTTCCTCGACGGTTCCTATTGCCGGTTTTTTCTCAGTGCTTTCTTCCATGTGGATAGTTTGTACTGTATCAAGAACATCTAAAACCGTCAATCCAGTTTATTCTTTTATGTTTACAGAGATTGAATCAGGTTCTTCTGGGAATGTCTGACGCCAGAAAGGACGGAGTGTAATTGATGCTCTATACACTTCTGGATAGTTGCTGAGAGCTACTTTTGCTGAATCACGATTCTTGCCAGTTACAGCTGCAGCAATACGTTCTGGATCTACTACATAAACCAAATCCGCCTCGCCAAAAAGTGCAAATGAGTATGAATCTTGATCTACCTCAGGAATATTACCCCTAAATGACAGGCTTTCATTTGACTTAAATGATACTGGCTCTCCGTTGTATGAAGTGGCAAGTGTTTGTGAAGCTATGGCGCCAGCAAGTGCTTCCGTAGGGAATATTATTCCAGTTATTGTCCCCTCCTGCCTTACATCAACAAGTCCTGTTGTTGATGACGGTTTAGTTGGTAACGCTTTAAATGTTGTTGTCGCAGCACCTATCAATAGAACGTACCCTTCAGGAACCTTATTCATTAAATCAGTCTCCAAGCCCGACTTAAGCGCCATTATGAGTGTTTGCCGAGCAGACTCCTCAATACCATCATTTACAGTTGGAACAGTCCCTGAAATACCACCAGACATGGATTGAACTGACTTTGCATATACTTTTGAGAAGGCAGCCCCTCCGGAAAGTCCAGGTAGGGTGAAATCTGATGGTCCTACATTATGGCTTTCTCCCGGCAAATCGGCGTATACCGTTGCCTGTATAGTACCTGGGTTGTCTGCGCTACCTTTAGGTACAGTAACTGGGCTATTTATACGAAACACGAGACCATTCTTGGTGGAAAATCTGGTTTTTGCTATGAGAGGCTGTGATTTTGGTTGTGTGTTGTAGATGGTAATAACGCCTGAGGCAAATTCGTGCACTGTTTCTGTACCACTACCTTCTACGCTTTGTACCGCGACTTTCTGCGCGCTTATTATTTCATATGGGAGTGCGCCTGCACCTTGAGTCGCAATATAATCACCTGACACAGTTACGGTCGTACTTGTAGGAGTAATGGTTACCTGAGCACTTGAAAAATAGAGTAGCCCTGTAATTACAGCTAATACAACAAGAATACTTATCCCAGCAGAGCGGAACGGGAATACTCCGGATGGCATATTTGATTGAATAGGTGCACGTACAGGTTCATTGTTTAAATTAGGTTCTGTGGAAGATGTGCGACGGGAAGGTGGGACGATGTCTCCAAAAGTTCTCATATTCTCTAGTATACAGACAGTACACCAGTTGCGTAAACCACAAAAAATCAAGAATTGGGTATATCCTCGTAAGTCATGAAACCACAAGATAACGGATGGAGTACACCGTTTTGAAACGCCTTATTCGCATATCTTGCCATAAGTGATATCCGTGTATCTGGTTCTACATCTGTATCAAGCTTAACCATAGTCTGTAGATGACTTGTAAGTACAGCTGTCATAGATGGTTTTTTGCCAGCCAACCAAAGCGCTTGCATTTCTTGTTTTGCTAACGCATCTTTAAATAGTTTTGCACGATCCTCATTAGAAATCAGGAATATGCGAGAAGGTAGAGGCGCTTGCTTTGAAAGAGTATGCAATGCTGCTCGTGCCTCTACTGCCCACGTATCTTCACTTCTTGTGACTCTACGTAATTCTACAAGTCCCACAAGTTGACCAGCACGAACAAGTGATATTGCGAGTTCTTGGCCAGAAGCATCAAAAATGATGCTGTCTTTCTCATGAGGGAACGCTAATCTTATTGCTTGGTAATGTAACGAGGCTTCGGAAAGTACCAAGGCCTCCTTCATATGAAAGAGTCTGCGGAGCGATTTTGTTATATTGCGTACCGCATTAGTTGCGATTGTAGACGTGAGCATTGTTACCGTTGCCCTGTTTACGAGCTTGCCGAATGGATCTTGAGTTGAATAGCCATTTAGCAATACTCCAATAGCTGAAGTATCCACACGAGTACGCCCCGTTCCGGCTTCTTCACTTTTCAGAAAATGCTCTACTAGCAAATCTTTGGTAAAAATAAATGGATCTTTACGTATCAATTGTTTTGTGTGCAGTCTTGTTTCTTGCCATGGTGCAGAAATAGACACAAGCACAAAATTAGCATGTCCAGATCCAGACTTGCGTAAAAGCGAAGGCGTGCCTTCACGCACCAACTGCGCACCCAATTCTTCAAGCGTCCGCTCCATTGCCGTAATATGGTCCTCATTAGTGCGAGGAGATATGTTTCTTCGCACTTGATAAATCACCTGCGAGGGTGTGTCCGCATCAGACAAAAGCACATACGCCCCGCCAATTGATTCTGCTCCAATATCTAAAAGCACGACTGATGTCGGAATTGAAAATCCAAATAATTTTTTCAAAAAGAACATGGCTTAAGTATAAACCACCTTTTTGTCTAACACTATGAGAGAACAGCTTTTATTCTGCGTACTCCAGCAGAAGAAGCCTCTTCTTTTTTTATGTAGAAGTGTTTACCTCCATTCCCAAGTTCAGCGGTATTCTCTACATGAGGACCTCCACAAAGCTCAAGAGAGAACGCCTTTTCAATTTGTGGCGCTTCACTTGTTGCTTCTTTTGGCCCTACAGAATAAACCGACACCATATCTGGGTATTTAACACCAAATTCATGCTCGGCACCCATTTCTTCTGCGTCAGCTCGTGGCATTACTGTGCGTATAATAGGTAAACCTTCAGCGATCTTTTCATTCACGATACGCTCCACTTCCATCTTTTGATCTGGAGTCATCTTTTCGGACCAACTGAAATCTATTCGCAATCGTTCTTGAGTAATGTTACTACCACGTTGGTGTACTTCCTTGCCTAGTACTATTTGCAAAGCTTTAAGGAGTAAGTGATGAGCTGTGTGATAACGTACCGTTTCCTCTGCAGTATCAGCAAGACCACCTTTAAACTTCTGTTCTGCGCCAGCGCGAGATTTTTCTTGGTGTATTTTCATTCTTGCATTAAAACCAGCTTCTTCTACGCCATCAAATCCGCGATCTTTAGCAATTTCTTCTACAAGTTCATATGGAAAGCCATCAGTAGTAACGACATCAAATGCAATACTCGCTGGTAGTTTGCTGGAATTAGCATCTCCTTTTTTCCAAGTTGTAATTTTTAAATTAAGTTTCTTTAATCCCCGCTCAAGTGTTTTGCGGAACCGAGCTTCCTCTTTCGCAATTTCCTCCTTAATAGGTTCTGCCGTATCACGCAAGCCATCGTATACGTCAGCGTATGCTTCACCAAAGCAACCAGCAATTTCTGCAAGAACAGGCTCTTGGATACCTAATCTGTCTACTTCACGCAATGCACGACGGATAAGACGACGAAGAACGTATGGTTGCTCCGAATTGCCCGGACGTACTCCGGAAGCAAGCATGAAGGAGGCTGCCCTCATATGGTCTAAAATGACGCGCATGGATTTTGTTGCGAGAACATCTTTCCCATAACGTATATTGGCGTACGTTTCTATTTTGCTTCTTGCAGCGTCAAATATATCTATCAAGAAAATGTCGGGATTCCCACGCGTGGCCGCAGTTAGGCGTTCTAGCCCACCACCAAAATCCACATTCTTTTTTGGTAACGCATTAAATTTTACAGCCGATTCTTTTCTATATTCCATGAAAACACTGTTTCCAATCTCAACAAATCTCCCGCAATCACAGTTTGGATGACACTCCTTACCGAAATCTGGATTATGCTCCGTTCCAAAATCATAAAACACTTCTGTATCTGTGCCTCCAATTTCTCCAATAGGCATAGCTTCAGGTACTCCAGATCTGCTCCACCAGTTCTTCTTCGCATTGTAGAAGTGGATGTGATCTTCAGGAATACCCAACCCCCGCCAAATATTGGCAGATTCTGTATCTCTAGGGACACCAAATAACTCATTACCTTCAAAACAAGTAACCCAGAGTTTATTTGAATCTAGTCCAAGCTCATTCGTTAGGAAATCATATAGCCAAGGTATCTGTTCTTTTTTAAAGTAATCGCCGAGTGACCAGTTACCCAACATCTCGAAAAAAGTTGTGTGACGATTATCTCCCACTTCTTCTATATCCTCTGCGCGAAAGGACATCTGTGAATTAACAAGACGTGCTCCAGCAGGGTGTGTCTCACCAAGTAGATATGGTACAAGCGGTTGCATACCACTACTTACAAAAAGTGTTGTTGGGTCGTTCTCAGGCAACAAAGGAGCCGAGGGTATTACAGTGTGCCCTCTTTTTTCAAAGAAAGTCAGGTAACGAGTGCGTACATCTGCTACAGTCATATGTTTTGCACATTAGCATGGACTAGAAAATTCATATACTATGCTGTCTATGGTAACCTCTTCGATAAAAAAGCGAGACTTAGACACTTCGGTACGCCCTCAGGATGATTTCTATCAATTCGCCAATGGCGGATGGCTCAAACGCAATAAAATACCAAAGACTGAGGCACGCTGGGGTACTTTTATGGAGCTTCGTCTCCGAACCGAGAAGCAACTCCACGCCATTGTAAATGAACTTTTAGGAAAGAAAAGAGTAAAAAAAGGCACACCGGAACAAATGGTAGGTGACTTCTTTCGCTCAGGTATGGATCAAAAGCACAGGAACGAGCTTGGAGTAACTCCCATTGATGGATTGCGAGATATAGTACAAAACCTCACGAAGCGTGAGGACCTGCAGACGGTCATTACCGAGCTTCACTTAGCTGACGTGGGTGTTTTATGGGATTTTGGCATAGACCAAGACGCTAAAAACAGCGAACGCTATGCCCTACATATAGCGCAAGGAGGTCTTGGTCTGCCGGACTGCGACTACTACATCAAAAACGACGCGGAATCTCTGCGTGTACGTAAAGCATACGTCACACACGTACGCGCAATACTTATCCTTGCTGGCTATACCAAAACAGAAGCTGTGGAACGGTCGGAGACAATAATTAAACTTGAGACATTGCTTGCGGGCCACTGGATGAACAAGGAAGATCGCTGTGATGCGGACATGACATATCACAAGATGAGTGTGAAAAAGATTTCAGCACTAGCTCCGACCATTGACTGGAAACAGTATCTCGCTGACATAGACGCCGGAAAATCTGGTGATCTTATAGTAATGCAACCAGATTTCTTCAAAAAGATGAGCACGCTCATCAAGAGGACTTCATTGGAAGATTTGCAGGTATATTTTGAATGGCACGTTATTAACAATTACGCAGGACTCCTTTCGGATGCATTTGTGAAGCAAAGTTTCTCATTTTATGGCACCACACTTTCTGGAACCAAGCATATGAAGCCTCAGTGGCGTCGTGTACTCGGCGTTGTGGACGGTGCGCTTGGTGAAGTGCTCGGACAAATATATGTGAACAAGCACTTCCCACCACATGCAAAAAATGCAATGCACAGTTTAGTTAAGGATCTTTTCTATGCCTACGAAAAGCGCATAACAGTATTGAACTGGATGAGTCCAGCGACCAAAAAGAAAGCAGTGCAAAAACTTCGCGCCATGACCACTAAAGTTGGGTATCCGGACGTTTGGAAAAGCTGTCGTGGACTCATTATTAAGCCTAATGATTATGTGGGAAATGTTATGCGCACTTCTCGTTTTGAGCACAAACGAGAAATGCGAAAACTCGGCAAGAAGATTGACCGCAAGGAGTGGTTTATGTACCCACAGACCGTCAATGCTTATTTTGCTCCAAGTATGAACGATATCGTCTTCCCTGCCGCAATACTACAACCGCCATTTTTTGATCCAGATGGTGACGCAGCAATTAACTACGGCGCTATCGGTGCCGTCATAGGGCATGAAATGACCCATGGGTTTGATGATCAAGGGGCTAAGTATGATCACAAAGGAAATTTAAAGACATGGTGGAGTGCTAAAGACAAGAAGAGTTTTGAAGATAAAACAGCCGTTTTGATGCGCCAATTTAACCAGTATCGGGTGGCGGATGGCGTTAAGGTTAACGGGAAACTTACGCTTGGCGAAAATGTAGCTGATCTCGGCGGTCTAGTCATTGCCCTTGATGCATACCGTGCTCACCTAGAGAAAAACCCGAGCAAGAACATTGGCGGATATTCCCCTATTGAACGCTTCTTCCTCGGCTTCGCGCTCTTTGAGAGGGAGCTCGCTCGCCCAGAGTTTCAAAAGACGCACGCCCTAAACGACCCCCACTCGCCAAGCCAGTTCCGTATCAATGGCCCAGTATCAAACTGTGACGATTTCTACAAAACTTTCCACGTGAAGAATGGCGACAAACTTTATCGCGCACCTGCAAGCAGGGCTCGTATTTGGTAGAAGACAATACTAAAATCTGCAGACTTGAACCCGAGTAAATTTGAAGATCTGGTGTATAGTATACATAGGTTACCTAGGAGAATTTAAATGCCTCTTTTGTTCCTTGCTCTTTTTTCCGCGATTATTTCGTTATTTTTTGGAGACCTCGGTTCATCTATCTTATGCTGGACTTTTGTAGTATTTGTGTCTGTACTCATTGCTACTTGCGGAGGCTTCCAGAAATGCCCCTGTTGTCACATTCGCATGACTACGCTTATTTGTCATAGAGATTTGTATTTCAAATTAGGTAACCGCGAATATTACGAAGTATTGATGGAGCACAATTGTTGGAATCCACTATGCTTTGAAAAGACGCCAGTCAAAAAAATAAATCTACTGGACTTATGAGTAGTAAGTTGCAATAACAATTAGCCGTTGACTCGGATGTCGGCGGCTAATTTAATTATTTATAGATTTTCCAAAGTAACACCAGACTGTGTGAGAACTGGAGTAAATTACATCAACAAACAAAATTAGAATTCTGTACACAGATATTAAAGCCATCTGACCTCATCTTTTTTGTGTCTCTTTAAATATTCATTTGCCTTGCTAAAATGCTTGCACCCGAAGAACCCGTTGTAAACAGAGAAAGGTGAAGGATGTGTTGTTTCAAGCACCAGATGCTTCATCCGATCAATATGTTCTCCTTTCTGTCTTGCATAGTTTCCCCAAAGCAGAAAAACAATATGTTCCCGCTCTTTTGAGAGAGCCCTCACTACGGCGTCTGTGAAATGCTCCCACCCGTACCCTTGGTGTGATCCTGCCACATTGGCGCGCACGGTAAGAGTTGCATTCAAGAGTAGTACACCTTGCTCAGCCCAATGAGACAAATCTCCATCCTTGTGTACGAGCGGGTTGCCAAAATCGCTCTCTATTTCCTTGAAGATGTTTCTCAGGGATGGTGGCACGGTAACATCTTTACTCACCGCAAAACAAAGTCCATTCGCCTGACCCTTCCCGTGGTACGGGTCTTGGCCCAATATAACTACTTTCGTGTTATCAAAAGAGCACAAATCAAATGCGCGGAAGATATTTTTTCTTGAAGGATACACTATCTCATTTTTATATTCTTTGTTTACAAAATCTGTAAGCTCTTTGAAGTACGGCTCTTCAAGCTCTTTAGAAAGCGGTTTTTCCCAACCCGAGTTTATCTCTACACTCACGTCAGCAAAATCTACTTTTTTCATGTCGCCCATACTATCACGGGACAAACCGACCCACTCCACTCTTATTTCTTTGTGCGATGTAGTTCCAAAAGCTTTTTCCCTGCATGCGCACGATAAGGGCAGTATTCACAGTCTTTACCGGGGGAAGGAATTTCATCAGAGTCCAAGCATGCACGCAAATCCTTCAACGTGGGCGGAATCCAAGAATCGTCCCCTTCATACGGAAGCACAGTCACATCAAACTCAAGCGCGCTATTAAATGCATCTTTGTTATTCAACCCGTTGGCATATACAAAATAAACTATTGGCGAGACAGTAAAGCCATTCATACGGAACAACCACTGATATACCTCGAGCTGTCGCTTATATTGAATCTTCCACTCGTCATCAAGTGTTACCTTCTCTTTCCCTGCGGTTGCCTTGTAGTCCACAATATACAGTTCACCTTTTTCGTTTTCCCACACGTCATCAATACCACCGCGAAGTGTGAGATTTGACTCTGGGTCAGTATATTTAATTCCGCGCTTGAACGCGTCACGCCATTCTTCAAGCTTCTCATGCGCAAACGGAACTGCCTTAATGCCATACTCTTTCATAAGTGGATGCGCTTCACCCTTTGCACGGTACGCATCAAACTCACGCTTAAACAATTCGTCTACGGCGTTGTTAAGCGTAAACGGTGGTGAGCTAGGGCGACCAATGCCATAACGTGCTTCAAGCCAGAAGCATCGTCCACATTCAAGAAAGCGATCTACTTTTGATCGTGAAATCACATAAGGATCCTTAGAAGCTGGGTCAAACCATCCGCGCTCCCATTTCAATTTGTATCCACCAAATGCCATATTATTGTGTTGTAGTAAAGTACGCCGTCACACGTGTTCCCGTATCAAAGTCTACATATACGCTGTCCTTGTCTAGGTTAAACTCTCCATTCCCGTCATCACGGTAAAGAACAATTGCATACGTCTGACCTGCCTCAGTACCGCGCAACAATGGAACTAACACTTCAATATTAGGGCCATGCACACGAGCGGCACCTAAAACATTACCGAGCCCCTCCTCCATGATTTCATGAACAGCCACCCACACTCCTGGTGGTGACACAGTTACAGCGTCAACTCGTACGGTATTACCTGCTTTTTGTGTAGCGACAGATACTGCGCCACTCATCTCTCTTGAGACAGGCTTTGTACTGATAGTTGGCGTCATCACAGCGTCAGGAGCTTCATCACTTAAAAACCAAGCAGACGTGGACGCTACACCAACTAATATGCCTAATACAAATATACGTATCTTAGGAAGATAACTCATATTACCTATCATTACTCACCTTCCTTAATGAAGCAAGTCTGGCAAATCTAGCAGGAACTGCCGGCTAGACCATCTGCTTCAGCAAGCACCTCTCCTACTCTCGCTGAAGACATTCCTATTGAAGCCAACAGATCACGCCTTTCACGAGGCTGATCCGTAGCTATAACCCCATTTTCTCTTAAGATTTGTTTCTCTCTACGAGAGAGCGTTGTCAGTGTAGTAATTGGAAATATGCCCGTACGACAAATAAGCTCCCGCAGGTTGTTTTTTTCTGGATACCCCCATCCAAGAAGTTCTACTCCGGCACATGTTGAATACGCAATTGCTTGGCTAGTAAATTTGGTATTGGTCACCAGCAAACCATGATCAATTGGACACGCTCGCACTTCAGGGTTGCATGAGAATATGTCATCAAATCTTGATTTAACATAGAGCGCTGTTTTAAGATCTGTTTTATAACCAACGTCATTATGATATTTCAATTCAGCTGCTAGAAATTCTCCTTCGCCACGTTTTGCATAAAAATCTACCTCATGCGTAACACAGGTACCTTTTATCATTTTTCGCGTCTCTACAGACCATCCGTCCTTACTAAATAAGTGAGAGACATAATCTTCAAAAGGGTGCCCTGTAGGGCCTAAGTCAAGCAGTGCACGCCTGAGTGCGTAGCGTGCCGCAACAGGGCGACCCTCCTTCCGCAAAAGAGCAAATGCTCTAGCGTATACTTCTTTTGTGCTTGTTCCAGGCACAAGATTTTCAGTAATAACTTCTGTGATATGCTCTGCAGCGCTTTGCGTAGCGCCAGCGCGCCGTAGAGAATTATGAAGACGTTCTGGTATAAAAGCCTGAGTTTCTCCACTTGCCTTTACAATTGACGGAAATGGACTCATGAGCTCGTTGTGGTTGCTGTATCTCCTTGGTAGTCTACTAAGATACCGTTTACGTATACTTCTACTGGTAAATCTTCTGGAGCTTCAATAGAAGCTTCAAATTCAATAGTCTTCGGGATCTGTAGGCAAACACCTTCCATTGTCGGAGCAATTACATACAATGCAATATTTTGAGTACTTGATGCATTGCCTACAAGCTCTGCCTCAGCAGATACCACCGTACAAGCGTTAGAGACATCCAACGAGCCGGAAAACGTGCGCACTCCGCGATCATGTTCTTCAGTGATCAATAATTTGGGTGTTGTTGTAGACAGACTTGGAGATTCATAGTCTTGTACCTGCTCATTCTGACTACGGGGTACAGATAGTACAAATGTGATTAATACAACAAAGGCAATAATAAGTGCTGAGTATGTTATACGAACAGGACTAGTAACTAAATGCTGGAATTTCATGATGTCGTTATAATACCACCACCAACTACATTCTCTCCAGAATAAAAGACAATGCTCTGACCACTTGTTGGAATTTCTTTCATAGAAGTTTGTGGGATAAATGTATCTCCTGATATATAACCAGAGATCTTTTCACCATGATAACGGAGTTGAGCTTCTTTTGTTAGAGCCTGATCCAGAAACCAGTTTGCATTTTTAAATTGAATCCGCTTAGTATTGACAATATCTACAGATCTATCGTTAGTGACTACTAAGGTATTGTTTTCTACATCTTTTTTGAGAACGTACCATGGCCCTTGTCCTGCACCATAAAGACGTATACGTTCGCCAATTGTGTAGAGCAGTACTCCTTCGTGCTCCCCTACCTTTTCTCCAGTAATTGTATACGCCTCTCCAGATGCTTCTCCAACTTCGCTTTTCAGAAAATCTTCTATAGAAATATCGCCAAGAAAACATACTCCTTGGCTATCTCGCTTTTTAGCAACGGGTAATCCAAAACGCTCAGCTAACAATCTAACCTCTCTCTTTGGCATTGCTCCTACTGGGAAAAAAGTGTGTTCAAGAACTTTTTTTGGCACAGCCCAAAGAAAATAACTCTGATCTTTACTTTCGTCCACCCCACGCATGAGCCCGCCACACACAGAATCGGACACTTGCGCATAATGCCCCGTAGCAATAGCGTCAGCGCCTTGTTGAATTGCCATATTAAAGAACGCCCCAAACTTAACATCACGATTGCACATAATGTCAGGATTTGGTGTGCGGCCTGTTTTATATTCAGAAAGCAGATAATCTATAACGGACCGTTTGTATTCAATACTCGCATCAAATGTTTGGAATGGTATATGCAAGAACGCGGCTACACGCATAGCGTCTCTCCGATCCTCCGCCCAAGGACATGGCATATTTGGTGGGTACCATCCCTTTATAAATACCCCGACAACATTAGCGCCAGCCTTTTTCAATAAAGTAGCGCTAACCGCTGAGTCTACACCACCAGATAAACCTACAAAGATACGCTTCCCAAGTACATTCATTTGGTTATATAACCACTGCTTAATCAACTAGTCGAGGTGCCGAGCTCTATTTCTTTTGTGTTCATCAAATGTCCTAGCGTAATACATCTGACCATCATTACCAGTCAAATAGTAAAAATAATCTGTTGTATCTGGTTCAGCTGCTGCAATAATTGAGTCAATTCCGGGATTGCTGATTGGACCTGGGGGTAATCCGCGACGAGTGTATGTATTATACGGTGAGTCAATAACGAGATCGTCAAAAGTTGGGGAATATCCTTGCCGATCATATATATACCCAAAAACAGCATCCACCTGTAATGGCATATTAATTCCTATACGATTCCAAAGTATGCCTGAAATTGCTTTTTTATCGGCAAGGCCACGAGCTTCTTTCTCAATAAGTGATGCCATGATTATTATCTCACTAAGCGTACGGCCGGAAGCGCTTATAATGCCCATAACTGGAAGTATCCGAGTATCAAAGTTTCTTAACATCTCTTTAACTACTCCATCTGCTTGTACTCCGGGTTGAAATTGATATGTGTCTGGGAACAGATAACCCTCATGTGGCTTAGCAAAAGTAATAAATTCTTCCGATGATATGTTAGGGAAAATATTTGATACCTTCTTAGCCATGCTAGTTACTGACTCACCTTCTGTAAACGTGATGCGCACATCAGTGGTGCCTGTAATCCCATTAATGAGTCTGTATGCAACAGAAACAAGATTTTGCGGTTCATCAAATTGATATAATCCAGCACGCACGCCAGAGCTTTTGCCAGAGATACGTACCACTATATAAAAGAGCCTTGGATGCGATATTATATTTGCATTATAGAGCGTATTTCCTGCGTCTTTTACGGTTTGTCCATTTTGAATGGTGACACGAGTGTTTGGGACAAAATCAGATGGAGAACCTATAAACGCCCATGCAAATGTAGAAAGTAAGAGGAAAAAAAATGCCAGTATGCACAAGGTGCGCCCATGAAACGACACGAACTTAGGAACAAATAAATACATAATTAAGTTGGTAAGTTTGAAGGAGCTTCGCCAGTGACTGACGTTATACGAGGCAAAGTTGGTGTTTCCACAGCAAGTGAAGGTATGTGATAAATGGTAGCCAGCTCTTCTGTGCTCATGATCATATAATCATTTGACTCAAACGGTTCATAAAAGTACTGTCTGCGTCGGAAAGCTTCCACTAACCATTTAAGCATTTTATTTTTACGGGTATTTACGAATATCTCCCAAGGATAATCATCAAACAGTGTCATCCATCCAGTTGGTATGAAGCTGTTATAGTCTTCGGAACTAAACTGTTTGAAAATCCCTACAACCCCCGCAATAGTAGTAGTTGGGTTAAACTTTTCCGGTTTTGCAAGATAGATACTTCGAACGCCCACGTCAAAAGCTAATTTCGCGACATTTCTTTCCATTGCATTAATTTTTTCTCCCTGTCCTTTAGTTTGAAGCGGGTATCCTGTGGTTTCTCTCTCTTCACCTGTAATTGGATCTATTATCTTTGTCTTGAATTTCGCTTTTTCTCGTATTTTCTCAATCTCCTCCAAAGCTGAGTCCTTCCATGTATATGTCTTACCTTCAGCGTTTTTCTTACCCTTGTATTTCTCACCTTTATGCACACGTATTACTAATTGTATCCACATCTGCTCCCCCTTACCTAAAGAACCCATGAATTCAATTAAGTTCGCCAGAGGATCCACCTGTTCATATTCCTTCTGCACCTTATCAAGTCCATAGTCAACATAAGTCTTTATTGGAAGCGGGTCAGGACGAGGATGTTTATAATCACATCCCCACATACTCCACTCTCCAGGAATAGCTGAAATTGTGCGTGTATAGTCTTCCGCCTCAACTACCTGCGCTCCGGGGTATTGTGCATATATCTGTGATTCAATGATTCTACGAAAATTCGCTCGGGTCCAGATAAAGAAATGAACTTGTCCATCAATAGACGCAATCTCAAGAGACCACCATGGTCGTACAGCGCCTAATATATACTTTTTATACCAATTGGTCTCCCCTGGTGATAAGTGTATTCCTGAAAGAACAGCTTCCATTGCAAGTGGTGTCTTTGCTATTGACCTAGGTGGCTTAATCTCAAGAAGTATATATTCTTGACCAGCAATGAAATCAGACCTGCGCCATATGACCCATAGGCGCCATGCGCCCCACAAAACAAGCGCGGGTAACCATACTGGAGACAGAAAAAAAGCAAGTTCTATACTTGTAGAAAGTATAGAGTGGAACGGAGATGTTAGTAGTGCAAATAATACTACCAGCCCAGCAATAAATATTGGTGCACCCCCTATAGTAAAACCAGACTGACCTCTTAATGATTCGATATAATCCTCAAGTGGTTTGAGAAACGGTAACATTACATTTAGTATACATTGACATAGCGTAATGCATACATAAACTCCACAACTTAAGTTGTGGAGTTTATTACTTACGCAACAGAGTATCTTCCGTCCTTCATTCGTTTAAAGTATTTTGGATCATTCAGATTTACAATGATTGTATTGTCTTTAACCAGACGTACTTTCTTTACCATTTCAATTACATCCTCCTTTACCATTGGGCCTTCTCGTACAATTACTTCGCGAATAACATCACGCACAACACCAGGCGTATATCCCCATTCAGATAAAGCGTACAGTCCACGACCAACTAGCACGAAACGAGAGTCTTTTATTAGCTCGTTATGAGTAGTTGCTACATGAGCTTTCTTGGCAAACATTGAAGTAATTGTTTTGGCAACATCAGAAAAGTGCATTGGTTTACCATTTCGCTTAATAGCTAGGTACGCATAGTCACGAACACCCTTAGTTCGCACCACCGGCGCAGTTGCCTTCCCCCACTCAGACAAAGGATTGCAATCTATACATTTTGAGAGAGACAGCCAACGTTTCAACACTTCTTCATTACGATATGCATCATTAACGTCCTTTAGTTCTTCAAGAAAACGATCTAGAAATTCACTTTCTCCAAGCACTTCAGTATCCTTCAATGAACCATAGAGCTTACTTAGGGCTTCATGGACTTTCTTTGAAGTCCCATCATCAACATGCCATCGAGCATAAAAATCATTTGTCTCGCGCTCTCGAAAAAATACTGCACCTACAATAAGCAAGAATCTAAAACGATTACGCTGTTTTTGGTCTTTACCTAAACCTAACAAAAGCTCATCTTCTGGTAAAATGCCACCTAATTTTTCTATATGTACACGAAGTTCTTCAAAAGACTTGCCGGCCTCTTGAAAGGTCTTAGATTTACGTACAGCTTCAAGACCTACGGCTTCAATTTGTCGCACGCGTTCACGAGTAATACCTGAACGATTTCCAATAGACTCAAGTGTTTCGCGTGTTGAAGAAGTTCCAAGGCCAAAACGACGAATTAGCACATCGCGAGCTCTGTCTGGCACTTCTGCTAACAAACGCTTAACTAGTACTGTATCATCAAAAGAAACCGCGTATATAGGCGCTTTTTTCTCCGTCTTACTTTTTGTTGTTTTGATCATGTTGTAATTTGTTATATTGTTATATCAGATAGGCATCAATTAGTCAATTTTATGGTCTAGTTACGAAATTAAGAATTCTTTCAGGCACATATATAACCCTTTCTAACACCTGTTCATTAAGCGCATTCTCAATTGCAGAGATTTTCTTTGCTTCAAGAATAGCATCATCTTCTGATGAATCTTTTGGCAATTCTATAACTCCCCTTCGTTTACCATTTACCTGAACCGCCACTACAGACACAGCGCTCTGAAGAAGATCTGGGTCGTACACAGGCCACTCAGCTACATGTACGCTACCTTCTTGTCCAAGAGTCTCCCACAGAGCTTCGGCTAGGTGCGGAGCAAATGGCGCTAACATGCAAACAAAGTCACGTACTGCCAAAATTGGTATTTTTGGAGCTGACTCAAACTCATTCAGTAAAATCATTAACGCAGATACAGCTGTGTTGAATTTAAATCGGTCACCATCGCTAGAAATCCTAGTAGAGGCGCGCGCGAGTTTGCGCATAAGATCTTCAGAAACCTCAACGTCTTCTTTTCGTTCAATCACAGATACTATACGTTCAAGAAATTTACGCATACCAGCAACTCCATCAAGATTCCACGGATAATTACCTGGTTCGTTATATGGACCTATAAATGCTAAATATACGCGGACAGCATCTGCGCCATATTTTTCTACAAACTCATCCGGATTTAATACGTTACCTTTAGACTTAGACATCTTGTGTCCGTCAGGCCCCATAATAAGACCTCTATTAAAGCGTTCAATAAATGGCTCTTCAACAGGAGATAGCGCTATGTCATATAAAGCCATCGTGAAAAAACGAGCATATAAGAGATGCATATTAGTATGTTCACTTCCGCCAGAATATCTATTTACAGGTAACCACTTTTTCATCAACGCGTCATCTGAGAATGAATGTTCGTTATCTGTAGACAAATAACGATTGAAATACCATGATGAGTCCACAAAAGTATCAAGAGTATCGTACTCTGGTGTCCACCCATCTCCAAAAATGCGTGTCACTCGTTCTCTTAACTCTACAGAAGATGCGAGGGGTGACTCCCCTGTAGGAGTGAAATCTACATCCGTTGGCAATTTCCATGGCAAATGTTCAGGAGGTATTGTATGTGGCTCACCTTTTGGATCATAAACGATTGGTATTGGGCATCCCCAATAGCGCTGACGCGAGACAAGCCAGTCTCGCAAGCGATAACTAGTTGTTCTCTTCCCACCAACAGCATCTACAATGTCCCACATTGCAACTTTATTAGAACGTCCGCTGTGTTCTCCTGAATTAAAGAGTATTCCATCTCCTACAATAGCAACACCACTTTGTATACAGGATTCTCTCAATGATTCAGCAAGTCTTGGATTATCTTCAATTTCTTTCCCTAGTTCGGCCCGTGCAATAACAGGACAAATTGGCAAATTAAACTTTAGTGCGAACTGCAAATCGCGATCATCATGCGCAGGTACGGCCATAATGGCACCAGTACCATATGAGCCAATCACATAATCAGCAATGTACACAGGAATTTCCTCCTTGGTTGCAGGATTAATAGCCATAACACCGCTCAATTGCGTTCCTGTCTTTTCTTTATTCTCACTACGCTCTCTCTCGGTCTTGGTCTTGGTTTTGGCAATGTATGCATCTACCTCAGCCTTGTTCTCTATAGGCAAGTTTTCCAGTGCCGAATGTTCTGGGGCAAGGACAAGATAAGTGACACCAAAGACAGTATCCGGACGGGTCGTAAAGACATCTACAGACAAGTCTCCAATCATGAAAGTAAGTGTTGCGCCATCACTTTTCCCAATCCACGCGCGTTGAGCCTCTTTTATATCCTCTCTCCACGGTAAGGTGTTCAATCCAGTTAGCAGACGTTCTGCATATTGTGTAATTTTTAAGAACCACTGAGTCAGTGTCTTTTCTTCAACTTCAGTCCCACAACGTTCGCAACACCCGTCCATCACTTGCTCATTAGCAAGTACAGTTTGATCTTTCGGACACCATTTCACAGACGCCTCTTTGTGTTCCGCGAGCCCTTGCTCGAACAGCTTTGTAAATAGCCATTGTGTCCACTTGTAATATGATGGGTCGCAAGCAATAACTTCTTTTGACCAATCAAATGAAGCCCCCATAGACTTAAGTTGCGTGCGCATGCGTTCTATATTTTTATAAGTCCAATCCTTCGGGTCTACGCCGTGCTTTATTGCTGCGTTTTCTGCAGGCAAACCGAATGCATCAAAACCAATAGGAAATAAGACATTTTTACCGCGAGCACGTAACATGCGAGCATATATGTCTGTCACCGCAAATGCATACCAGTGACCAATATGCATGTCGCCAGATGGATAAGGAAATTCAACAAGTAGATAATAAGGATCTTTTGTTTTGTCTGAAAGATCTGTAACGCTCAAATTAAGATACTCCCACTTTTCGCGAGCCTTGCTTTCTATGGCACGGTGATCGTAGGCTCTATTCATGTATTATCGACTTAATTTTGGCACTGTTGGATAACGTTCTGGATCAATTACCCTCTCAAAACATTTATAACCTTCATCATGGACCCATTTGTTGTCCATTAATACTGATCGTTTAGAATCTCTCATAGAGATACTTGCCATATTGAAATTTGCACAAAGCTCAAAAGAAAGTTCTCCAGTGACGCTATATTCATATTCATCTCCAGTCTGCGGGTCGGCAGGGACACTGAAGCCAGATATCGGATCTGAGAGTTCAGCAAGATTCTCTGGCAATTTTTCCTTTTGTTCCCAGTAGTTAATAATTCGCCACTGGATGCTAGATAAATCTTCTTCTTTTTGTGCGTCATATCTGAAAAGGCGAATCTCGTTAGGCGAACCAACAATAAAAAAGCCCGCACCCACAGTCAGAAGAGTAAGTGTGCCGATTGCGACACTTACCACCTGCGACCTTTTGGGATACATAACCCAATACCCCCGCAAATCGGCTAAAAAGTGCAGGAACCCAGCAACGGCAACCAGCAATACAATCAGGACTTTTAACAAGAAACGTGAAGTTACTTCACCACCAAGGAATGTGTTAATTAGCACAATAAGATCCACAGCTACTGTACCCCCAGCCACAAATAGAGTGAGCATAAGTGCCCACTTACGTATCCATAATCCAGCTTTTTCATTATGTAAGGATATATCATTCCGAATTATTCGTAAGAGAATTAATGCGGTAGGCGCAAGCACAATAAGACTTGCCATAGCAAAGCGAATGTTTGCGCTATATGGGTCTGTATACAAGCTGGTTAGCGGGTCTGGGAATAGACGATTAATATATTCAAATATTAAAATGAGAAAAGATACTACACTCCAATACAATGTCGCCATTGCGCCTACCCAAAGAAAAAAATCCTTCGCTGATACTTTAGATTTTGAATCCATATTACATGGATTATACCACATATTTTAATTACCCGTGCAGGAATACCATCACATCGCCATCTTGGACAACGTATTCTTTCCCTTCTGTGCGCACCTTTGCCACTTCTCGAGCCTTAGCGTACGAACCTGCAGAGATTAAGTCTTTTGTACTCACCACTTCCGCCCTTATAAACTTATCTTCAAAATCAGAGTGTATTGCCGCACCGGCGCGTGGAGCGGTGCTCCCCTCTAAGACAGTCCATGCACGAGTCTCTTTCTCACCTGTTGTGAAAAAAGTAATCAATCCGAGCGCGCGGTACGCTCCACGTATAAGACCAGTAAGCCCGTCTTCGTGCACGCCAAGCTCTTGTCTAAGAATAGAAAGATCTTCTTCAGCTACATCATTCAGTTCACGCTCAGTTGCTGCATCCACCATTACATACTGCGAATCTAAGCTTCTTATTAATTCGTATGTAGAGTCTGCCCTCCCATCAGTAAGCTCGTCTATGTTGTGGCCACCGCTTTTACGATTCAACGCATACAAAATTGGCTTCGTGGTGAGCAAAGTAAGGTGTGCAATACGTTCTGTTTCATCTTCAGTAAGTGCAACACTGCGAGCAAGTTTACCTGCAACAAGCGCCTGCTCTACCTTAGCAAGTGCAGTGTCCTCAATAACAGCTTCTTTAACACCTGCTCGGATATCGCGCACCAGCTTCTCACGACGACGCTTCACTTGTTCAGTATCAGAAAGTACTAGTTCAAGATTAATTACCTCTATATCACGCACGGGCTCAATCTCTCCGTCTACATGATGCATATCAGGAGAATCAAAGAATCGCACGACCTCCAAAATAGCATCCACTTCTTTTATGTGTGATAAAAACTGATTACCAAGACCTTCTCCATCAGACGCTCCCTTTACAAGTCCTGCAATATCTACAAACTCTATAGCCGCTGGGATGATCTCTGTGGATTTTGATATTCCAGCCAGCAAAGCAAGGCGCTCATCAGGAACGCCGACAACGCCGACAGAAGGATCAATGGTACAAAAAGGATAATTTTCACAAGGCACGCTCTGCTTGGTCAAAGCGTTAAATAGTGTAGATTTTCCTACGTTTGGCAATCCAACGATTCCGATTTTTAGTGCCATGAGATTATTAAAGTAAGGATTAAATAAGGCGAGTATTGAGTAGTCCAACACTGACTAGAGTGTCTGGGCTATCTCTAGTCAAGTATTGCTATTTGTTACTTCTGCATCAAAGATGCGAGTTCGGTTCGATACTTTTTCATGACCTCAAGAGCGGCCTTTGTCTCACTTTCTCCGCCTTTTTTCCTGCGCTCAATCTCTTCGCCAATCTTTTTAAACAGATCTGGATTTTTTGAGATCATTGTTGTCATCATGTTACGTTGGTCCTCTGGAAGATCTTTGAGCTTCCAATCCGCATATTTCTTAAATAGAAAATCTTTTACAGCCATATTTTTTTAGTATATCAGAGTTTTATTAAAGTAAAATTGTAACTTGACCGCTAGAAACTTCTGCTACACCTCCTTTCTCAAGTGGAAAATCATGTATATCTCCCGTTGCAGACTCCACATGTGCTGTACCTGCTACAAGTGTTGATACCAAAGCCTCATGGTCGGCAAGTACAGTAAACACGCCATCGGCCCCTGGTAACACAACTTCACGTGCTTCTCCATCAAACAAAACCTTCCCGACGCAAGCAATATTAAGTTGAAAGGTTTTCATAATTATTTCACTTCATCAATAGAGCCCTTCATATAGAAGGAAGCCTCCGACTTGTCGTCATGCTTTCCTTCCACAATCTCTTTGAACCCACGGACTGTTTCGTCACGAGACACGTACACACCAGGCGTGCCAGTAAAGACCTCTCCCACAAAAAATGGTTGTGAGAGAAAACGTTGAAGTTTTCGTGCACGACTAACAGTTAGTCTATCTTCTTCTGATAACTCTTCTATACCAAGAATGGCGATTATGTCTTGCAAATCTTTATACCTTTGGAGCACCTGCTTCACTTTACTGGCAACCTGATAATGATCATCGCCCACTATGTCAGGAGTGAGAGCTGCGGAGGAAGACTCAAGTGGGTCAATAGCAGGATATATACCAAGTGACGCAAGTGCACGAGACAACACCACAGTGCCGTCTAGGTGAGCAAAGGTTGTTGCTGGGGCTGGGTCAGTTAAATCATCAGCAGGCACATACACAGCTTGCACCGAAGTAATTGAGCCCTTCTTTGTGGAAGTAATTCGCTCTTGCAACATGCCCATCTCTTCAGCAAGAGTTGGTTGGTATCCCACTGCGCTTGGCACCCGACCCAAAAGAGAAGATACTTCCGATCCAGCCTGAATAAAACGGAAGACATTGTCCATAAAGAAAAGTACATCTTTCCCTCCCTGATCACGGAAATATTCCGCCTGAGTAAGGCCGGAAAGTGCTACACGTGCACGTGCTCCAGGCACTTCATTCATTTGACCAAATACAAGCGCTGTTTTGTCCAAGACTCCAGAGTCTTTCATCTCGTGATAAAGATCATTACCTTCGCGAACACGCTCTCCAACACCTGCAAACACAGAGTATCCACCATGCTCCTGCGCTACGTTTCTTATAAGCTCTTGAATAAGCACTGTCTTGCCCACGCCGGCGCCACCAAATAAGCCGACCTTGCCTCCTTTCAGAAAAGGAATAATAAGATCAATAGCCTTTATACCTGTCTCAAACACTTCTGCTTTAGTAGTTTGTTGATCAAAAGTAGGAGGTGCACGATGAATTGGCAATCGTGGAGTGTTGTCAGGAAGTGAATCCTTTCCATCAATAACTTCTCCCAAGACGTTAAACATACGGCCAAGAGACGCTTCTCCAACAGGTACACTTATTGGCGCGCCAGTTGCGTGGACTTCTTCATCTCGAGACAAGCCGGAAGTTTCGTTCATTGCTATGGCTCGCACTCTATCCAATCCAATGTGTGCTGCCACTTCAAAAGTAAGCGCGCCATGCATTTCAGTTTTATCTACAGTAAGAGCCTCACCAATAGCTGGGCGCTTGTCAGCAAAATGCACATCAACTACCGGCCCAATGATTTCTGTAATGTTTCCGTTCATACGTCTTTTTATATTGCTAATGCCTCCCGACCGCCCACAATCTCAGAGACTTCCCGAGTAATGGCCGCTTGGCGTATTTTATTAAATTCACGAGTAAGTGCATGCGCCACCTCTTTTGATTTATCACTTGCGTTCTTCATTGCGACCATACGCGATGAGTGTTCCGATGCCTTACTTTCCAGAAGCATATGATAAAGAGACACAGCTGTAAGGCGTGGAATAAGAACACCTAGAACATCTTCTCCTGATGGCTCCACTGTATAAGCATTTGGTGATACTAATTTTGGAGAATTACTACCCTTTCCAGATACTGGAATGATATCCTCTACAAGAACAGATAGATTTTCAATGGTGAGTGGCAGAAGTTTTCGCACCGCTGGGATCTGTTCAAAAGTAGACTTGAAGTTGCTATATGCAACAATAACCTCATCACATACTCCAGAGATAAACTCATCAGCAAGCTTCGCAGATAAGTCCTCCATTACTGACAGCTCCACTTCATCTTTCTTGTTTTCTTTTGCTACTGCGAGTGTATATCCACGCTTTCGGAAATACTCTTCACCCTTACGACCGTACGCGTAAATGCGCACTTTGTCTTTGTCGTAATTAGCAATGGCGGTACTAGCAACTTTAAGAACACCACTGTTTAGTGCTCCAGCAAGACCTTTGTCACTAGTTATAACAACAAGTGCCGTTGTCTTTATCTTGCGTGAAGCAGTAAGCGGATGCGCCCCAAGAGACTGGCTCCCTGACAGCCTAGACAAAATAGACAATGCGGCATGCGCATATGGACGGCCAGCAAGCGCAGATGCCTGCGTCTTACGCATCTTAACTGCGGAAACCGCTTCCATAGCCCGCGTTACTTTGTGCGTGCGATTTGTTGCCCCAATCTTTGTTTTAATGTCTTTGAGAGCCATAGTTTATGGTGCAACTAAATGAAAAGCATCTAGAACTTTACGGAGCTTATTTTCAATTTCTTCATCTATAGATTTTGTTTTCTGTATACAAGAAAGCACGTCCACACCTTCACGTGACAAGTAGTTTCGAAGCTTTTCTTCAGCTAGACTTGCCTCTTCAGGTTCTACATCGTTGAAGTACCCATTTATTGCTGCAAAAATTACGGCTGACTCCATCTCAAATGCAAGTGGCTCGCCATTTTTTTGTTTCAATACTTCAGTCATCCTCCGCCCAGCGTCAATCTGCTTCTTGGTGTCAGCATCCAAATCAGAAGAAAACTGCATGAAAGCTTCAAGCTCGCGGAATTGTGCAAGCTCAAGTTTTATTTTTCCGGATACACCCTTCATGGCTTTAGTCTGAGCGGATGAGCCAACACGCGAAACAGAAATACCAACGTTAATAGCCGGACGTTGTCCCTTGTTAAAGAGATCTGCTTCAAGGAATATCTGACCATCTGTAATTGAAATAACGTTAGTTGGTATGTATGCAGACACATCATTTTCTTGTGTTTCTATGATAGGAAGCGCCGTGAGTGAACCTCCGCCTTTTTCTTTAGATAATTTTGCGGCCCGCTCAAGAAGACGTGAGTGTAGATAAAAAATATCTCCGGGATACGCTTCACGACCTGGTGGCCTTCGCAGAAGGAGTGACATCTGGCGATAAGCGACAGCCTGTTTTGATAAGTCGTCATACACCACAAGCGCATCGCGACCTTGCTCCATGAAATATTCCCCGATAGAAGCTCCGGCAAATGGGGCCAAGAACAACATCGCTGCCGGAGCAGATGCTGGAGCAGTAACTATAATGCTGTACTCCATCGCTCCTTTTTCTGTTAATTCGGCAACTAGCTTTGCAGTTTTTGATTCCTTCTGCCCTATTGCTACATAAATACAAATTGGTCGAGAAGATTCTGGTTCTGATTTTTGATTCAAAATAGTATCAATAGCAACAGTCGTCTTTCCTGTACCGCGATCTCCAATTATAAGCTCGCGCTGTCCACGACCAATCGGGATCATTGCGTCAATTGCTTTTATACCTGTATGGAGTGGCTCATTTACAGGAGCTCTATCTATCACTCCATATGCCTCATGTTCAATTGCTCGGTTTTCAGTTGTTGCAATCGGACCCTTTCCGTCAACTGGTTCGCCAAGCGGATTAACTACGCGACCAATAAGAGCTTCCCCGACTGGTATTGAGAGCAATCTACCAATACGACGCACCAACATCCCTTCATATACACGTGACGCATCACCAAGCACCACAGCACGAACGCCATCTTCTTCTAGGTTTAGTACGAGTCCGTAGAGTGGGTCTGTGTCTTTAAGTGCTTCCTCAAGAGGTCTATCAAAGGTTGCGTCGAAAAGAACCATTTCTGACATGACAGCATTTGTTAACCCGTCTATCTCTGCAATACCATCGCCAGTTGCCCTTACACTGCCAACTTCCTCAGCACCTTCTTTTGGTGCCCATGTTGAGATCTCTTCTTCTATTCGTTCAATGATGCTTTTCATGGCGGATTATAATGCTTGCGTATAAATGTCTATTAGAGCGCGTTTCGCGGAGCGGTCTACGAGCGTGCCACCCTTTCGGGCGCGCCACCCTCTAATTAATTTTGTATTAATTCGCACAGTATCTGTACTAAATCCTTCTGCGTGCGCTTCAGACAATGCTTTTAATTTATCATTTCCGTTTGCCACTTCAATAACCGGCAACATAGATTGGCGACGAATAGCTACCTTCTTCAATTCCCGTGCGATTTTAGAAAGCATTTTCATGCGCCCTCTACTTTTTAGATGCAAAATAAGCCTAGACACCGCATCATCAGAAATCTTTTTATCTTCAGTTTGAGCTACGATCTCTAGAAGACGAGTATAGGAATCCATCATACTTGTTTTTGCAATACTTTTTCTGCTGCAAGTATTGCTATACGAGCAATATCTTTTTCACTATCTCGCTTTGCCCGAGCAACTTCTTCACTTGCTCGGGCTTCAGCATCTTTCGTAATCTGAACTGCTCGTACCTCAGCTTCAGTAACAAGTCTTGCTCGTTCGAAAGTTGCCGCTGAGCGTGCAGACTCTAGTATTTTGTCGGCTTTATTATCTGCAAGAGCTATTGTGTCACGCGCTTTACTGTCTGCTCCAGCAAGCATATCTCCTGCTTTTCGGGCATCTTCCACCCCTTTGGCTACCATTGCACGACGTTTATCGAGCATTTCCATTACTGGTCCATACAGAAAATAACGAAGTGCAAGAAGCACCAAACCAAAGTTCACTGCCTGCGCAAGCAGAAGTTTCCATTCAATACCAAATGCTTCAAACAACTCCGACATAATCCTAAACGAACTTAATTATGAAGGCTGCTACTAGTGCTAGGATGCCCAGAGCTTCTGTAAATACGATTGCTAGAATCATATTTGACACAATCTTTCCTGTAGCTTCAGGATTACGCCCAATTGCCTCCATAGCACGACCACCAATAAGCCCGATACCTATCCCAGGACCAATAACTCCAAGCCCTGCGGCAAGTGCCATACCGATCACACGTGCTGATTCTATTTCCATGACTATGAATATTTTAATGCAAATAAATAAGTGACTCTCTCAATCCCAGAGCCGAACGAAGTGCCTCTAGTGCGCCTCGTGCGGATCCATGATAGCAAGCTTTATGAAGAACAAGGTGAGCATTGCAAAC
>JBFJWB010000006.1:0-21327 GCA_041623915.1 Minisyncoccia bacterium
TATATTCCAAGTTGTTATATCATGTAAATAGCCCTCGCCCCGTTTCTGCCCATTCAATTTTAAAAAAATCTCCCACCAAAAAATAAAAAGTATGGAAAGGCGGGGCGCCGAGGTACGAGGCGCTGGTGGCATGAGTTAGTATTCCCACGAACCCGAAAGCGTACGCATTGGTCTAAAGCCACCACGCACGCGGCGCGTGCGAAGATCAATCGCTTCGCGATTGTTTAGAGAAGAAAGTTCGCGCAAAGGTTAGAATTTCCTCACAAAACGAAACTCCTAACGAAGTCAACGAGCGCGCCAAATGCGCGCGAGCAGAACAGGCAGGCAAAACACCACGTCGCTTCGCGACGCGCATTGGGAAAAGTTCTAAATTGTGACCCTACGGGGAATCGAACCCCGGTTTCCGCCGTGAGAGGGCGGCGTCCTAGCCGCTAGACGATAGGGCCATATATCAATACTCTCGCTTTATACCAAATTTATGCGTAGCGCGCTATGCAATGCGTTTCCACTGGCTCTCTTGTCGTACTAGTTTGTTTAGATCTTCTAAGTCGGCAAGTAATGCTTCTACGGCACGTTCCATACGCAGTGATTGTGAGCCCTTAATTAAAATCACATCGCCGTGCTCTACCCATCCAGCGAGTGCAACACCGGCTGAATATGAGTCTTCAAAGAAAAAGACTTCTTCCTGTCTCTTCCCTGCTTCTTTTGCTGCTTCTACCATTCGTCGGGATCTTATACCAATACCAATAACAATGTCGGCACTATTTGCTGCTTGTGTCCCTACGCGCGTATGCTCCTCTACTGAGTAACGACCGAGCTCTAGCATATCCCCCAACACAGCAACCTTACGGCCAGATGAAGGAAACGCCTTTAAGTTTGCAAGTGCAATCTCAACCGCGTCCGGAGAAGCGTTGTATGAATCATCTATGATGCGTGAGCCGTTACGACCATGTAAAAGTATGCCACGTCCCGGAGGTGGAGAATATGAGGCTAATCCTGCAACGGACTTCTCAAGAGTTACACCGAAGGAACGGGCGGTAGCTATTGCCGCGGAAACTGCAAGCATTTGCGAGTTTCCAATACATCCATGAAGTTTTAGAAGTGACTCTTCTTCTCCAGAATGGACAGTGGCGGCCATTCCTGCAACTTCGCCATCTTCTTGGTACATGTGCACATTTTCAAGTCGTACATCATCATCTTTCCCTTCCCCAAAAGTAAAAGTCTGAGCGGATACGCGAACCGCCATCTCCATTGCATGAGTGTCATCTCCGCAAATTACGAGAGCAGAACCTGGAGCTAGAGCATAAGCTGGTGAGAACTCTTCGTCACGAACTGCTTGTGGTGTTGAGTATGCTTCCACATGCACTGGTATGTCTGGAAGTCGTGTTACCACTACTGCGTCAGGCGTTGCAATTTTAAGTATCTTTGCAAGATCACCTGGGCGATCAGCACCCACCTCAAGCACTAGCATGTTTGGGTAATGATTAGGCAAAAACAATAAACTAAAAGTTGCTTTTATAACTGAATACCACTTAAGCGGATTCCCCCATGGATTATCCACTCCAAGAATTGTGAATGGTACACCAAATTCACTATTGAAACTTTTCGGACTTTTGCGTACAAAAAAATGATTTTGGAGAGTGGTAGCGATAGCATCTTTAGTGGATGTCTTTCCTACAGAACCTGTCACCATGATTACGCGCGGATTATATCGTCGAATCACTCCAGCAGATGCAAGCGCAAGAAGTGATGTAATGATGTGTTTGAAAAAAGATTTCATAGATTATTATGTCCCTACTCTGTCCGGCGCTACATCATAATGCTCAATGAGGAAATGCATTAAGTCAATATAAGTATCCGAGAGTGTCTCTGATGCATACTGTACGCCTTGTGGGTCATATGTATATAGCAGAATAATATAACGCGGTGCATAAACAGGGAAATACCCAAAAAAAGAATGGAAATATTTGTCTTTATAGTATCCGCCTTCAGGCTTCACTAACTGCGCCGTCCCAGTCTTAGCGGCAAAACTCATACTAGGCATTTTGTACTTTCCATCACCAAGAGCCTCATCTGCGACAAGACTCAACATGGTACTGACTTCTCGAACTGCTTCTTGCCCGAAAACTGTACGTTTATCATTCCATTCAAATGAACGCTTAATACCAGAATCGTACTGCACAGCGCTAACTAAATGTGGAGATACCATAACACCACCGTTAGCAAGCGCTCCAAGAGCGCGAATCATTTGTACAGGTGTCATTGCAATGCCTTGTCCAAAAGAAGCGGCATCGTAGTTGACTTGTTGAGATGTAGACAGATTAGAGAGAAGAGAGCCAGTTTCACTTGGCAGATCAATTCCAGTCTTCTCTCCAAACAATGTTGCAAAATATCCATGCATACGTTCTTGTCCTAATTTTCCAGCTATCCATGCCACACCTAAGTTTAGTGACTGTGACAATATTTCTTGTACAGGAATCACGCCACGCGCTTTCAAATCAAAGTTACAAATGCGTGCATTATCTACATCAATACATCCAGTGTCATTATATGTAGATTCTGGAGTTATCACGCCAGCATCAAGTCCTGCGGCTACAGTAAGTGGCTTCATGATAGAGCCAAATTCATATACATGTTCCACCAATGGATTACCTAGGAGACTTGGAGTTACACTGGAAAGATTGTTTGGATCATATGTCGGCACGCTTCCAAGAGCTACGATTGCTCCAGTTGATGGATCCATAATTATCCCGCCAGTCTCACGACTGTTTCGTAATTCTTCAATTTTTGATAATTCCTCCATAAGACGAGCTTCCACTACCGGATCAATGGTGGTGATTATATTCCCTTCCCTTGCTTGCTTGGCATCTACAAGAAATTCTCCTGCTCTGGAAAATAACTGCGCAAAGAAATTCTTGTATAAGGAATCGCCAGTGCGCTCCAATGTATCGTTATAGTACGCTTCAAGACCCGTCCTGCCGGCAAGAGTGTGTCCTGTGCCGTATGAGACAATACCAATGGTTTGCGCTGCTAAATTACCACCGGGGTATGCACGCCAACGTTCACGAAGAACTATTACTCCTGGGATATTCTCATTAGCAAGCGCGTGTCCCAACTCCTCAGGAAGTCGATGTGCCAATTCCACATGCACTTGTTTTGTGCGCTTAGTAGCAGAAAAAAAAGCTTCCTTATCTACTGTGGTGGAAGCAATTGAAAAAATTGTTTCGTATACTTTTTCCGGATCATCTATTAGTTGTGGATTAATGGCGAGCAGAAACCCTGTCTCAAGTGTCGCTGCGGAGATATTGCGTCCATCTTTACCTGTAAAGTACACTGTCCCACGATCAAACAAGCCACTTGAGTTGGCTGAGAATTGTTGATCCGCAAGTAACGAAAACTTCTCGCCATGAATTACTTGTATGAAATATAAGCGTCCAATTATAATAATTGCGATCAGGAGAATCCCTCCGAAGATAATGCGGGTTCGGTGACGAAATTGTGCACGCATGAACAAAAGTCTACCGCAACGCTGTTACTGGCGCACTCTTGACGAAGACTTTTGCTTTTGGTTCTACAAACCCTAGGGAGCGGTAGTCAACACTAGATAGTGCGCGAACCTCTTCTAGATAAGACGCTTCAAGCGAAGCTACAGCAGACTGGTCATCTCGTACTGATTCGGCAAATTCAACAGTAAGAGTTGCGTAGGTCATAACGATGCTAATAAGTGCAATGTAAACAAGAAGCAGGATGCTCGCTACCCAAACCAAGAATGTTGTGGCGGACCAGTGCAAGCTTATGGTGCGGATTTTATGCATAAGCAGGAAATACATTAGTTACTGCAGAACGCTCAAATACACGCAGTTTTGCACTACGTGCCCTACGATTTTTCAATATTTCTGACTTAGTTGGAACAATTGGCTTCTTCTCAACAAGGGTGCCTATCCCTCCATCTACCGCCTCACGAAACATGCGTTTAACAATACGGTCTTCCAATGAATGAAATGTTATTACTGCAATACGACCTCCTGGGGAAAGTCGCGTAAGAGCAGCAGTCAAGCCTTCGCGCAAGGCATCTAATTCATCATTTGCTGCAATGCGTAAGGCTTGAAACGTCTTTGTTGCTGGGTGAGTACGGCGACGTTGATACCACTGCGGAGTTCCCTTCTGCACAGCCTCTACTAGATCAGCTGTAGAAAGAAGTCTTTTTTCATTACGCATCGCAACAATCGAACGAGCTATGCCACGCGCGAAACGCTCCTCACCGTATGCGTATAATATGTCTGCCAAATCTTCTTCACTTGCGCTATTTACTATCTCTGCGGCACTCTTGCCCCCCTCACCGTATGTCATAAGCAACGGTTCGTCTGACTGAAAAGAAAATCCACGAGTACTTGCTACTTGATAACCGCTCCACCCAAGGTCAAACAATGCCTTATCTATAACTTCAATCTCAAGATGTTCCAAAATAGAACCGAATTTACGAAAATTATCATGTACCAAATGTACTATTGGTCGGTCATCGCGAATGTCTCCTTCATATGCTTTTCTGGCGCGTTCAACAGCTTCCTCGTCTGCGTCAATTCCAATTAGCACTCCATTTTTATCTAGTTGTGATAAAAGCGCCGTAAAATGTCCCGCTCCACCTATGGTAGCGTCCACCACAGTGTCGCCAGCTTCAGTGGCTAACTGTTCCAAGACTTCTGACATCAGTACTGGTTTGTGTGTAGCTTCCATAGATTTATCGGTTACCGAGCGCTTCCGCGTATTGATCTGCGTTACGTTCTGTAGTTGCAATGTACTTTTTCCATGCTGTCTCATTCCACAATTCAATTCGTTCAGCTACACCTGCTACAACAGCTTTGTTCTTTAAACCAGCAAAAGAACGCAGATGATCAGGTACGAGTATGCGCCCTGCGGAATCTACATCTGCCTCCATTGCGCCAGAGAGAAAATGCCTAGCCAAAGCACGGCCTGCACTGTTCCCCGCCGCAAATTTTGCTCTTTCTTTCGCCTCATGCTCCCAAGCCTTACGTGAGTAAACAAACAAACAATTATCAAGCCCACGAGTAATTATTATCGACTTGCCCAGATCCTTGCGAAACTTGGACGGAAGCGAGATTCGATTTTTCGGGTCTAGTGTATGTGTGTATTCTCCGATAAACATATGTAAGGTTCGGTAGGTGCAGAGAGTGCCAAAAGGCTTCCCACTTCATCCCACTAGTATTGAATTATATGACACTTTACCCCACCTTGACGACACTGTTATCCCCACGTACAGTAAATCTGTCCCAGAACACCATGGAGGTGTGAAATGAGGGAAATTGCTCTTGCACTTACCATTGATCAGCACGGTCGTATCTTGTTTGGAAAAACACGAAGACACCAAAGAATGTCGGCAAGTGGATTGCCAGAAATCTGGGAAATTCCAGGTGGAGAGAAGGGTCCTCGTGAGAAAATCCGCGCAGCTGCCAGACGTGAGCTCAAACAAGAAACTAAGATTCGTGTACCCACCAGTAAATTTAAACGTTCATGTACACGAACTATGGGTGACAAAATATTTATCATTTTTGTCGTATACCCTAATTCGCATGAGCTTGCAGATATGAGACCCAACCATGAATACTTTGAGTTGAAATGGTTTGCTGTTGACGAAATCCCATGGACCGAGATGCGTCCGGGGGCTAGGAACTTTCTTGAGCCAGTACTTCAAGATTTTTCATTCAAAGAGCTTCTGCGGAAGCTTCCACGCAACAAAAAACTCGGACGGTAGTCTGAGTTTTTCTTTTATTTCTTTTCTGTTTCGCGTAAGCGGGTAGCGACAAAGTCGCGTGGAAGTACTGACAAAAACCATCCTGCTTTGGGGCCTGAATCCCGTGCGAGGAAAAGCTGGTATATCGCCGTAAACAATTCTTTAGGAGCAATTGGCACTTCTGTCTTAAGGTCATGTAGAAAAGTATGAATCTCCTCCCCACTGCGCTCATTAGTTTCTATAAAATCAGCTAGGAGATTACACGCTTTTACTTGTGTATCAGACAGGGCGTAAGCTGGCCTTGTTTCTTGAAGTTCATAACGAAATTGCGCCGGAGCATAAGTGGCCAACCAAAATCTGGCGTACTCTGCACGCTCTTCAATCTTGTTTATCTCCTCCTTAGAAAGAGAACTTCCTTTTGCGCGCTCGGCTTCTTTTAAAAGATCCATATGTGGCATCTGCACAATAAACGCAACATCACGAAAACGCATTATCCATGGCGAGCGTAACTCAGCTCTTGCCTCCGGTAACTGACAAAGCGCGTATAGACGAGCGTAATCATCATCACCACCGTTGCGCACTCCCTCTGCTAAATCGTCATACCAATCATACCATCGCGGTACTGAATCTCCTTCAGGGTCAAAATTAACTTGTTCCTTTATATCTTTGCCAATAAGAGCAAGTCGAAATACTTCCGGAGGAAACAAGTCCAAAATATCCTTCGCAGAAGACCCATGACCCTTTGATGAAGACATCTTTTTACCCCCTACAAGAAAAAATTCATATGGAATATCAAATGGTGGTTTATATGAAAATACTTCCTGAGAAATATGGTTCGCAACATCACGCGAACCGCCTTTTGTAGAGTGATCTTTACCACCGCCCTCAATAGCTACACCCATAGCGGGCCACTTAGCAGCCCAGTCCGCTTTCCAAAAAAGTTTTGCGTTGCCATCAAGTGGCGATATACGACCTTTATAACCACAACTCTGTATCTCGTCTGTTCGTTTTTCACAAGCATAAGCAACCGTCTTGCCATCATAATCGAAAGCATTTGTTGTCATGATTTTCCCGCACTTTTCACACACTACTGACACTGGGAGCCATGACTCATTCTTCTCTGAACCAGAAACCTCTTTGATGACACGTCGTATATCTTTAGCACGCGAAAGTGCAGTACGTATTTGATCATTCATCTTTCCAACTTTATAAAGATCTGCGTACGCTCTATAATAGGAAGGATAAAATCCTGCCTTGCGATGAACCTCTATGAACTCTGAGGCGTAGTATTCTGGATAGTTTTCAAATCCTGATTCCGGACTAGGAACAGCATAGAGAGGTTTACCAAGATGTTCACTAAACACTTTTGTATCTAAGTACTTCGGAATAGAATCAAAAGGGTCAAAATCATTAAATTCAAAACGATATTCATTTGTAACTCCCTCCTCGCTTAACACCTCACTGATGATCCCGTGGATTGCCACGCCACGCATAGATCCAATGTGCACCCGCCCAGACATTGTTTTCTCATCACGGACAAGAAGCGCACTGTCTATAGTACGCGTATCTTGTATATCTTTTGCAATTCGATCTGCCCAAAACATGCTGGAATCCTAGCACACCACTAAACAACCTTTTCTATAGTGTAGGTCTGCTTACCGTTTGGTGTTTCAAAAGTAAACACGTCTCCTTTCTTTTTCCCCATAAGAGCGGCACCGAGCGGAGATACATGAGACAATTTATGTAGTCGCATTTCTGCCTCCTCGCTTCCAACTATCTCATACTCATGCATGTCACCACCTTCTTCTTTGCGAATAGAAACCTTGGAGCCGAATCCAACTGTATCCTTCTTCTTTCCAGCGGTCTGAATCTTTGCGTGCTTTACTAAGTTCTCAAGCTTACGAATGCGTTCTTCTGTTGCTGCTTGAAGGTCGCGAGCTTCTTGATATTCAGCATTTTCAGAAAGATCCCCAAGAGCACGAGCATATTCAAGGTTCTTTGCAATCTCAGTCCTACGAACTGTCTTTAAATTATCAAGCTCTTTAACCATGTCATCAAACTTTTCTTGAGAGACTATTGTTTCTTGTTCAGTGTCAGCCATATAAGTCTTGTTATTTGTTGGCATTGTACTTGCCCCTGACAGAAGTGCAAGGTCGCGACTTTTGTCTTGCTATCTATTTAGTGAAGTATTCTGGAGCAGTTTGTCGTAGCTCGGACAATACTTCAGACATTATATAAACACCACCATATACAGTTGTAGATGGGCCACGATCCATCATGACCACATATGCATATTTTGGCTTTTCATATGGAAAGAAACCAACTACCCACGAGTGATGAAATGCATTATTAACTCCTGTTTGCGCTGTGCCTGTCTTACCTGCCAGATGCACTAGCGAATCGTATGCTAACAAACCAACCGCTGTACCTTCAAGTACAGCGTCACGCATGCCTTCGCGTACAATCTGTAGTGACTCTGCGGTAATTGGCACTCTTTCTCCTTGTGGCTCAGCATTTGGAGCTGGCGTTGAAAGATGTTTGCGTACAGTAGGAGTCACAAGGATGCCACCGTTAGCCACAGCACCAACCGCACGAGCCATTTCCACTAACGTAACCTGCATAGAGTACTGCCCTATAGAGGTATTATATGTGTCGCCGATGTTCCAAGATTCACCGAATACATCTTCTTTCCATTCCGGAGTTGGGACGAAACCAGATTTCTCTCCTGGGACGTCTATACCTGTTAACGATTCAAATCCAAACGAACGGTACCAATATGCTAGACGCTCAATTCCAAGACCTGCACGGTCTTTATACCCTCCACCAATAATATAGAAATAAATATCAGAAGAAAATGCTATGGCATGACGTAGGTCCACTAATCCTTGTATTTTCCAGTCCACAAATACATTTGGCTTATCAGGACTATATGGGTTAGGTATCGTAATGTAACCCTTTGTATCGTTGATCGTATATTCAGGTGAAGCCACACCGTCAGTAAGCGCTCCCGCTGCTTCCATCGGCTTTACTGTTGAACCTGGTGTATATAACCCCTGCACAGGTCTATTCAAATATGGCAGTCGTTTATCAGTAGCATAGCCAGCAATAACGCTACTGGGGCCTCCTCTAGATAAAACATTGGAATCGTACTCTGGATATGACACTAGAGCATGTACCTCACCTGTATTAACATCCATAAAGACAGCGCCTCCACCAAGAAACGATTCACGATCTGCCAAACTAGATATTGATGAATAAAATGCTTCTTGAACTCGTACGTCTATAGAAAGAGCTATGGAGTCGCCATTCTTCGGCGACACAACTGTTCCACTAGATTCTATATTCCCAAGAGCGTCGCGTTCAACAAGTAACGTTCCGTCTTTACCAGAAAGCAAAGTATCGTACTCTGCTTCTATACCTGAGAGTCCACGCAAAGTAGTGTCGTAGTAATTCCCCGAGCTATCTTTTTTAGGATAAGAAACGTGTCCAAGCAAAGTAGAGAATGCTGGTGTCCGATATATCCGCTCAACAAATCCTAAATCTGTTTGCGCATTTGTAATAAGAGGCACGCCATTTATGTCAGTTACCACACCACGTTTTGCAAAGAGCACCTCTCTTTCAAGAGAATTTCTTGCACTTTGTTTTGCAAAAGAATGCCCATTCTCTACTTGCAGATACCATGCACGCCAAGCTAACCCTAAAAATAAAAGAGTTAGCGTGCCGGCCAGAAATAAATATGTATTTGCAGACAACGGCTTTTCAAGTCTGCCTTCAAACATGTCGCGATTCAAATTCGCCTCGTTTACATCATCAAGGAAAATTTCATCTGGAGCTATTTCAGAGTCATAATATCTTTTTTTCTTCCAAGGGAATCTCATCTACCTTATAATACGTGTTTCTATAAATCTACGCACGAAGAACACCAGTAAAGCGAAGCCAGTGCCTGAAAATGCATAAAGTGGAAATGGGAAGGCTTCTGGCGCTCCATATAGAGCTTCTGCTAGAAATCCTGCAGAAAGAGGAGCTAGTGGAGTTACCCACCCGCTAAGCAGTGCAATTGTAATCCATACGGTTTTTGGGAAAAGTAACACAGCACCAAGCGAAATTACAATAAATATAAACTTCTTCATGGTAGCAATACAACTTCAGTATTTGCTAGCACTACCCAAGTAATAGAAAAAGGATTTATTGCAGGAGCAATCAATAGTCGTGCCGATGGAGACTCTGGAGTTGTCTCACGATTAATTACAGTGCCCATAAATAGCGCTCCGGGGCCTGGCACAAATACACCAGCCCCTGGAAGAACACTTTCACTACTAGGCACTTCTGCTTCAAAAGCTCCTCCGCCCTTCCCAACAAGCGTAACTGCAATACGATCAGCGCCAACCCATCCAGAAGTAGAGAACCCTGGAGAAGAAAAAAGTGTTATGTGCGCAAATGTCTTGGAGACATTACTCACTACACCAACTGGTACTCCACTTTCTGCAAAAGCCTCCATCCCCAAAGTTACTCCTGCCTCAGTACCAGAAGCTACGACCAATGTGTCATATCCAGACTGTGGCGGACGAGCCACAACCCCAGCCTTAATTCCATTTGTATTCAGTTTATTTATGTCTGTGTACTTTTCTTCTAATAGCCGATTCTTTGCATCAAGCGTTGCATTTTGTCTTTTAAGCGTTTCATTTTCACTTGCAAGATCAATGGCATCACGAAATCCATTCAATACATTCCCAACGCCTGCAGAAGCTTTTTCACTAGTTACGAAAACTGGCACAGCAAGACGCATAAACATATCTGGGGCAATCAAACGAAACCCTACTATAAACATAACAATGCCTATACTTGCTACACCAGCAACAAAAGATGCTGGTGACAATAGTGCGTTACGCCTCGCCAAGAATGTCTTCTTCATCTAGGAAAAAATCAACGTATAAATCAGGATTTTCTGTAGCAATACCTGTACCACGAACCACAGCCGACAATGGCTCTGGTGCTACACGCACAGGTACGCCAAGCATCTTAGAAAGTATCTCCGGTAACCCACGCAAAAGCGCGCCACCACCAAAGACTGTAACGCCACGCTCAAGTACGTCAGAGAGCAATTCTGGTGGTGTGTGCTCAATAACCTCCTTCATAGCGTCCAGTAACGCATCTAGAGAAGAAGACAATGCTTCACGCACATGTGAGTCAGTAAGATTGACCTCCCTAGGAAGTCCTGTTGCCAAGTCGCGTCCACGAACGGAGCGTGAAAGACCTTCGGAAATTGGCATTACAGAACCCACTGCAATTTTCACGTCTTCCGCTGTACGGTCTCCAATACCAAGTTTAAATTCACTTCGAACATAATCTATGATGTTTTCATTAAAACGATCCCCGGCAACCTGAGAGCTTTTAGATGCTACCGTACCGGACAGTGCAATTACAGCGATGTCAGTTGTTCCCCCGCCTATATCAAGCACCATTGTACCCAACGCTTCAGTTACTGGAAGTTTTGCACCAATAGCTCCAGCTACTGGCTCTTCAAGAATGAATACTTCACGTGCTCCTGCGTTTTTAGCAGCATCTTTCACTGCGCGACTTTGCACGTTTGTGACTCCTGTAGGGACTCCAATAACAACACGTGGCCCAAACAAGCGCGTGCGCGAACCTTGTGCTTTATTAATTAAATAAGTTAGAAGCTCCTCAGTCACTTCAAAGTCCGAGATGACACCATGCGAAAGCGGTCGCACAGTGCGTATATGTGGTGGCGTCTTACCTATCATGCGTTTTGCTGCCACTCCAACCGCAACTATTTGCCCAGTCTTGTCATTTATTGCTACAACTGACGGTTCATTAAGCACAATTCCACGACCTCGCACATACGCAAGGGTGTTAGCGGTACCAAGGTCAATGCCAATATCGGTTCCAAAGAAAGAGTTTTTTGAAAACTTAGGCATAGAGAATCATGAATTAGCAGTGAACAATGAGAATAGTTTTTTGTAATCTGCAAATGATACATTTCCAGTGCTTCTATCCACAATTTCATACTCATCTGTTTCCAGTACCTTCTTACCCACCACGACCCGTGTAGGTATGCCAATCAAGTCACTGTCTGCGAACTTCTCGCCAGCACGACTATCTCTATCATCGTAAAGAACCGAAACGCCTGCATTACTTAACTCTTCGTAAAGTTTATCCGCTTTTTGCGAGAGTTCATCGGCATTCTGGCCCAAAGATACTAAATGCACATCAAAAGGGGCTATCTCCTTTGGCCAAACAATACCTTTATCGTCAGACATTACTTCAACAATAGTGCCCATGATTCGAGTAGGGCCCATACCGTAACTTCCCATGATGACTGGTGTGCGCTCACCAGACTCATCAGTAAAATTCAATCCGAGTGATTCGGAAAAACGAGTGCCAAGATTAAATATATTCCCCACTTCTATTGCCCGCTTCTCAACCAAAGTATCTTTTGAAAGACCGAGCTTTTCTAGCGTTTCATCTGTGTATACTTCTTTGTTTACTGCAATGTGCTTTTTTTCATCTATATATATGATGTCTTCGCCTGCATCTGAGATTGTCTGAAACTCTTCTGAGAATTCGCTGAAAATCCCACCTGAAGCGAAAGTAATATACGTTGTATCACCTAACCCTACACGATCAAAAACTCGTACGTAAGCTTCTCGAGCAGAATCATAGAAAACCTTATGCTCATCCTCATTCTTTGAAAATGAGTACAGGTCTTTCATAAGAAATTCTTTTCCACGCATTATGCCTGACTTTGCGCGAAGCTCATTACGGAACTTGTTTTGGAATTGATACGCATATACCGGCAAATCGCGATACGAAGAAATATGCTCAGTCATAATACGTGTAAGCGGTTCTTCGTGGGTTATTGCAAGACCAGCTTCTCCTCCAGATTTAAATGCTGTTTTAAACCAGTTGTCTACTTTTGTATCGTCCCATCTATCGGTACGCGACCATAACTCTTTGTCTTGTAGCGCTGTCATCACAAGCTCTTGCCCGCCTATAGAATTCATTTCTTCGCGTATAACAGACACTATGTTATTAAGCACACGAAGCCCCAGCGGCAAGTATGAATACACACCCGCCATTTCTTTATGAACAAAACCAGCACGTATAAGTAATTCCGCATTTTTTGCCACCTCATCTGCAGGTGCTTCTCGCCGTGTCTTTGTAAACAACTGTGATTGCCTCATCTTGCTAGGGATTATATGCCCCAAGCCTTGGAAGCGCAAAATGTGACTATCCAACTAGTCGGAAAACATCGTTAAAAGTGACCACTACCATTAGTAATATTAGGAGAAGAAAGCCTATACCGTTTACAGTCTGCGCTATTGATGGCTTTATTGGTCTTCTGATAATTGCCTCTATTATCACGAACAACAACCTGCCACCGTCTAATGCTGGTATTGGGATAAGGTTAATAATCCCTAGATTGATTGATATGATGGCCGCCAAAGCAAGAAGGGTGCCTATTCCAGCTGATCCAGCATCCCCTACTGCTCCCGCAATCCCGACAGGCCCAGACACCTGCGAAAGATCAGCACTTAGTGTAAATACTCCTGCAAAGAAGTGTGCTAACCCTTGCGCTGTTAGAACCGTAGCGCCCCAAGTAAGTATTGCGCCATCTTTTATTGCTGAGAAAAAAGATACTGGCACAGTGCCAATCGTGGAGACAGACACACCAATAGCCGATCTAGATGGTTCTCCTGCTATAACGCCTTTCTCAGGACGTACTGACAAAGTTTCTTCTGAACCATCTGTGTGCACTACTGTGAGAGTAATTACATTCTGTCCGTTTCCTTCTGATACAAACTCTGTAAACTTCTCAGAGTCAGTACTAGAAAAAACCATGTCCTCATCTTCTACGGTACGGATTATATCTCCCGGCATAAGCCCAGCGCGTTCAGCTGGAGAACCTTGCAAAACACCTGAGATTGCAAGACTTGCATCTTCTGCTAGAGGAATTTCTTCTGGCGAAAGCGCACGAGGCGTTCCAGAAAAAAGAGCCACTGTGATAAGTATGTAAGCAAACAAGAAATTCATTGCGACTCCAGCAACTAATACCAGAGCTTGCGCGAAACGATTTTTGTCTGTAAATGCGCGACCTTTACTATCTTCATCTACGGCATCACTATTTTCACCATAGATCTTCACAAAACCTCCAAACGGTAGCCAGTTTAAGGTGTAGACGGTATCGCCCTTTTTTGTAATTGTTAGTGCTCGTGGTGGAAAGCCTATACCAAACTCATCTACACGCATCCCTACCCATTTCGCAACAATAAAATGTCCAAACTCATGCACTAGTATGAGCACTACAATAACTACAATAAAAAGAAGTATGCCCATGTGATTTATTGTGAGATCTCCTTCTCTTTCCTTTCAAGTAATGTAGCAAATTCGTCATTCGCAGCATCAATCAGCTTTTGCAATTCATTCTTCACTCGCTGTACTTCGTCTTTCCCGATACCACCCTCTTTTTCTGCTGCCTCTAGAGCCTTAATGGCTTCTGTTCTATGACCACGAGTGGTTACGCGGGCTTGCTCTGTCTTATCTCCAGCCATCTTTCTTAATTGGGTGCGACGATCTGCTGTAAGCTCCGGAAATGAGATGCGTAGTCCTTGGTCATCCACCGCCACACCAACGCCGAGGTCTGCTTCTACCACACTCTTTTCTATGTCCTGCGTTATTGAATTGTCCCATGGAATAACACGTAGAGTTCGTGGGTCTTCTACTGATATTGCGGCTAGTTCACGAAGTGGAGTTCGTACTCCATAAGCTTCAGGCTTTACCCCATCCAAAAGTGCGGGTGTCGCACGACCTGTGCGTACAGTAGAAAGCTCCCGCGCAAGCCATTCTTTAGTTTCTTCAATCTCTTTCTCTAGTTGTGTAGAATCGTATGCCATATTGAAATAGTATACCAAACACTATGAAGAAAGGCTCTTGGGGAGAACAATTGATATATGTTCAAGAATCATTTTGATTGGAGCACTACGTTCATTAAGGTACCCACGCATAGTCTGCAGATCTTCCAATAATTGATACATTTCTTTCCGTTTTGATGTACTTATTGTATTAAGTGCCGTATAAGCAACGACTTCCACTCCATTAACAATCCTTATCGCTTGGTCACGGTTTGCTCTACGCTCTTCATCTGTCTTCCCAGAATTTAGCTTGCTAATTAATGCTGTGCGCTTTTCTTTACTAGAAGCCAAGAAAGCCTTGCCGTCTTCCGATACATCTACTGTTGCACCTGACGTGCTGAGTACTTCAACTCGGGAACAAAGTGTAGGCAACAATAATCCAACACTAGGCACAATAAGGAATATATACGTACCTTCTGGAGGTTCTTCAAAAATTTTCAGAAACGCATTTTGAGCTTCGGTAGAAAACCGATTTGCACTTATCACTAGCGCTTTTGTCTCCCCAGCGAGTGGCGCTTGAGAAGATAATTCTCCTATGTTTCTAGAGTCTTCTACAGATAAAAAACCATGCTCAAACATCATGATGTCAGGATTTCTGTCAGTTTCCATTCCTAATTCAACTCGCAACCACTCAAGTGCTTTTGCTACTCCTTCGTCTTTTTCTGCCACAATCACGTATGCGTGGTGCTTCATACTCCCGAGTTAGTTTTTAGCAATTATACTCTTTTGGTATGTCCCAATATGTTTCAAAGCCACACCTGTACCGCGAGCAACACAATAGTATGGGTCTTGCGCACACTTCGCTGTGACGCCAGTTCGGCGATAAATAAGCTCGGGAATCTGACGCAACTGTGACGTACCTCCAGTTAGTATTATTCCATTGTCAATAATATCGCTCGCTAGTTCTGGTGGTGTTTCCTGAAGAACTTTGCGCACCGCCTGTGTCATCTCCCTCAACTCTCTAGAAATAGCTTGTGCAACTTCATTTGAAGAAAATTCTACTGTTCGTGGTAGCCCAGAAACCAAATCTCGTCCCTTAATTTGCATAGAAAGCTCTTCTGTAAGTGGGAGCGCGGCGCCTACTTTTATTTTCAATGCTTCTGCTGTCTTGTCACCTATAGCAAGATTGTGTTGCTTTTTAATGTAATCAATTATTGCTCTATCAAGACGATTGCCTGCACATTTCACACTTGTAGAAGCAACAATTCCACCTAAAGATATAACGGCCACATCAATTGTTCCCCCACCGATGTCGGCGACCATACGACCCATTGGTTCATGGATTGGTATACCTGCACCAATAGCCGCAAGTATAGGCTCTTTAACCACAAACGCATTCTTAGCACCAGCCTTCATTGCAGCTTCAATAACCGCACGCTTTTCTGTAGAAGTAACTCCTGCAGGTACTGATATAAGTACAGTTGGTCGAAAAGGATTCCACGGTAAAGCTTTCTTCATAAAATACCTAAGCATTGCTTCAGTGACTCTATAATCAGCTATAACACCATCCTTCATTGGGCGGTACGCGACAATATCTTCTGGAGTCTTACCTATCATCTCTTTTGCTTCTCTGCCAATAGCAATAACCTTGTTCCCTTCTTTTGATACAGCTACAACTGACGGCTCGTTTAACACGACTCCCTTTCGTGGTAAAAAGACCAATACATTGGTAGTGCCGAGATCTATACCGAGTTTTGGGGAGAAAAAGCTCATGTGATTAGTAGCATAATACCGCGTTCATGCGACTACGCAAAAGCCACGCACGATCATGGTGGGTCTCAAGAATAACTATGATTTGTTAGATATTCGCATGTATGGCACACGCTTATACTGAAAGTGCCTAAAGGCAATGCTAGAATGCACACCATGACCACTTATGAAGGACTTCACTTTTCTGTCGAGGGCGGTAAGACACTGTCAGGCACGGTTGAGACTGCACGCTCCAAGAACGGTGCCGTTGGTCTCATTGCTGCATCACTGCTTAATCGCGGGACGACTACGCTAGCAAAGATGCCAAAAATCGAAGAAGTAAGCAGATTGGTTGAAGTGTTACGCTCTCTTGACGTTACTGTCGAATGGAAAGGTAGCAATCTCGTCATTACACCTCCGGAGCAGTTAGATCTTGCCGGCATTGACCGTGAAGCAGCGATGAAAACACGAAGCATTCTCCTTTTCATTGGACCATTACTGCACCACGCGAAATCATTTGAACTCCCTCAGTCCGGTGGGTGCAAACTTGGTAGCAGAACTGTGCGCCCGCACTTATATGCATTAGAAAAATTCGGCATCACAATTGAGACACGAGCTGACACTTACCACATTGAACATACTGAATTAAATCCTGCAGAAGTTATCCTATTTGAATCAAGCGATACTGGTACCGAAAACGCACTTTTAGCAGCTGCAGGTATTGATGGCACAACAACAATCAAATACGCCTCTGCCAATTACCAAGTACAGGAGCTATGTGGCTTCCTCCAAACACTTGGAGTATCCATAGAAGGAATTGGCACTACGACACTTACAGTTACAGGCATGCCACTAGTTAACAAAGATGTTAACTATGCTGTGGGACAAGATCCTATTGATAGCATGTTTTTCATTGCTACTGCCGCAACAACACATTCACAAATCACTGTTGCTCGCGCGCCAATTGCTTTTCTTGAAATTGAACTCACTATCTTAGAGAAGATGGGGTTACGCTACACCCTCACAGACCGCGGACTCTCTGAAAACGGCATCACTCGCTTGGCAGACATTAACATTGAACCATCTGAGCTTATTGCCTTCCCTGAACGGATACAGCCACGACCTTATCCTGGACTTAACATAGATAATCTTCCTTTCTTTGCTGTAATAGCAACACAAGCAAGAGGCACTACAATGCTCCATGATTGGGTCTTTGATAAACGAGCAATATACTATACAGAACTTGAAAGACTCGGCGCAGACACACTACTGCACGACCCTCATCGTATTTCAATAACTGGACCGACTCGGCTAAAGGGCGCTGAGATTGTATGTCCTCCAGTATTACGTGTTGGAGCGCTTTTAGTAATAGCAATGCTTAATGCTACTGGTCACTCAACACTGCGCAATGTATATACAATTAATCGCGGGTATGAAGGCCTCGTAGAGAGACTTCAAAAACTTGGGGCATCTATTGAGGAACATGGCGATACATAACTTTAGCTTATGAAATCTATAAAGGATCTTCTTGCCAAAAAAGAATCTGGTGCACCAACTGGAGATAAAAAGAACCGCAAAACTGAACGTGGAGAATTAATGCGTTTTTTCCAGCGCCACTTAAATGTGTCACGAAAACAAAGCGGATTGCCACCTATGACAATGGGGCACCTTGGTACAGTACTTGAAAAAATACCGACAAACGACCTCTACTACCTACAGAGCGTATGCTCAAAAGCACCAAATTTCAGTAAAAAATTTTGGTGGGAAGTTGATCCAAAAAAACACAACACTGACAATACAGCCTAGGATCTTTGGTATAGTGCAAAATATGAAGAAAATAGTTCAGGATGGTGTGTCAGTGTTACGTGACATAGCTTTGCCAGTCCCAGAAAAGATGTTCGGCTCTCCAGAGCTTACGCGTATTATTTCTGATATGACAGAATCACTTGCTCCTGAGCACGATGGGGTGGCGCTTGCAGCTCCTCAAATCGCATTTTCGTACCGTATATTCATTGTACGAATGGACCGTGTTGTTACTCCACTTACTGCAAATGGTGAGTTAATAGAACCACTAGTAAATGTATACATCAATCCAGAGATCATAAAAACATCACGTAAAACTGCTGACCGAGAAGAAGGATGTCTCTCTGTGCGTGGCGTGTATGGCATTGCCAAAAGACATGAGCGCGTTACGGTAAAAGCAAGGAATCAGGACGGATCTACGTTTACTCGCGGAGGAGGTGGGCTTTTAGCACAAATATTTGAACACGAGATAGATCACCTTAATGGAGTATTATTTACTGACCACGCCGAGGGACTGGTTAAAATAACTCATAACAAAGAGCATGAAAAAGAATAGTTTTGTTTTTTTTGGTACGCCAGATGTAGCGCGACACACTCTATGTACATTACTTAATGCAGGTTATATACCTTCACTTGTTGTGACAAACCCTGACGCACCGAAAGGGCGTGGCATGACTCTTACACCTTCTCCTGTACGAACACTTGCAGACGAACACAACATCCCAATTTATACACCGAACACGCTTGACTCAAATGCAATAAGAAACATTTGTTCAATTAATGCTGATTTTGCACTTGTAGTTGCATACGGAAAGATATTCCCTTTAGAACTAATTGATTTATTCCCTCTTGGTGTGCTTAATGTTCATTATTCCTTGCTACCAAAATATCGTGGTGCAATACCAACAGAAGCAGCAATTCTACATGGCGAAACTGTAACAGGAGTAACAATACAAAAGATGATTCAAAAACTTGATGCTGGAGAAATACTGTCTCAGGTTGAAGTGTCTATTAATACTGAAGACACAGCTAGAGAATTGAGGCCTAGACTAATTAAAGCTGGAGCTGATCTGCTAATTAATACATTGCCAAGCTTTATTAATGGCACTGTAAAGTATAAACAACAAGATGAATCCTTGGCTACGCATTACGGCAAACTGAAAAAAGAGGATGGCTTAATAGACCTAAATGGCATCCATGAAGATAACTGGAACAAGTACAGAGCATACGCGGATTCAATAGGCACGTATTATATGAGAGACGGCAAACGCGTAAAGATACGTAAAGCAATATACAAAGACGGGCAATTTATGCCCGTCTTGATTGTGCCAGAAGGTAAACCCCCAATCGCGTATAAAGAATTCCTATCCTAGCGTCCGAAGCGGAGCATGTCTTTAAGTTTTGAACCTCCACGTCTCAAAAGATGCGTAGCCTTGCCACGAGCCTTTTTTACTTCCCTAGCAAGCTCATCACGCACATCGTCCACTGCCCCTTCAAGAGTCGCTCCCATGGCACTGGCGTGAAAATTCTTTCCATTTATTGTTAAGTTCCCTGTGGCGCGATACTTTGCACCAGCACGCTCAACACTAAGCGACTCTTCTATCTCACAAGCAAGCACTGTTGTCTCATCTCTATGAGTAAGCTTGTCTAGTGCTGAAAGTTTAGATTCTATAAGAGTCTGAGATTCTGCCGTCAAGTCACATCCCTTACCAATTATATTTATATTCATATACCTATAAGTATAACAAATACTACATACGGACGGAAAGCATTTTAGAGTGGTTATGATGTCCATTTATAATACGCACGTCCTGCAGAAATATCCCAAAATGCATTGCAACTACTTCGCGCACTCTCATGTTTGCTCTATTCCCTACAGCTGGCTCCTTAACCGAAATTATAAGAGCTTCTCCTTTCTTTTTAACAAGTTCATGTTTTGCTCCGGGGGTCACAAACACCTTGAGATACATAAACTATTCAAATTCGTCTTGACACTTCTTGAGGTGCGCAACGATTGCGTCTGATTCATACAAAGACGCATCACGCGCTTCATCTATCAAATACGGCACTTGCATACGACCGCCATGCTCCATTAATGCTGTCGCATTCTCTGGATTTGTAATGCTCCTTAATTCAAGAGCAACACCAAGAGCATTGGCTTCATCAAGTACCTTATGGCAATGTCCGCACGCTGGGCTCATGTATAGAATAGGCATGTTTATTGTGTTTATCTTTGTCCTAGAACGATTGTAGATGTGATTCCGATATAGAACTGTAATATTGTATCAAAAAACGCGTGGCCATATTGCCACGCGCTATTCCAATTATTCACCATCCATCAGCGAACACATGAACCTGAACGCATTTGTCCGATTAGTAAACTTACTAATCTCTTGGGCAAAATTTGCCAGAGCATTTGTCTGCGCCCTCGTACATGATCTCACAAGACGGAAACGTCGTCCCACCCACGGATGATCAGGATCGGTAGGGCGACTCACTGGCTGAAGAAAGCCACGACTAGGATGCACCAGTATCTGACCCGCTCGTTCACCTGCGTGAGGCGCGTAAAGAGCGGAGTATGTGACGATTGGCATAAAGTCATCCACGTTCACATCCAACAGAATGCCATCCACAACATAGAACTTTTGATTTCCTTCTTGGCTTTCGAAGTGTTCATATATGCCAAGAGGAACAAGGTCTAGCAGAAGTGTATGTGCATCTACATCTTCTCCACCCGCACGCTTAGCAGCGTATATACGTGCCGTAAGCACAGAAGCAAGTTCATGTTCGCGTTCAGCGTCCTCATATTCTTTAACTTGTTCAAGTGAATTATCTTGGTTCATTACTGCTCCTTGCAGATATCCTAAGGCACCCTAGCATCAGTCACACTTTTCCGCTACAATGCCGTCACGCACCAAATGAAACGTGTGCGCCAGAATATTCCGCGGTAGCTCAGTGGTAGAGCGGTCGACTGTTAATCGATTGGTCGTAGGTTCGAATCCTACCCGCGGAGCAAATGATCTGTACCCCAAAAAGTGGACACGGGGTCCGGTTTTCTTTTGTTAGCATTAATCAACTAACAAAAGAGTATGAGAACCACATTTAGTGAGGAAGAGATGGCCGTATTGAAGAAAAACCCGTGCGTGTTCGATTGCA
>JBFJWB010000007.1:0-20937 GCA_041623915.1 Minisyncoccia bacterium
CAATACGGCCATCTCTTCCTCACTAAATGTGGTTCTCATACTCTTTTGTTAGTTGATTAATGCTAACAAAAGAAAACCGGACCCCGTGTCCACTTTTTGGGGTACAGATCATTGGCGGAGAGGGAGGGATTCGAACCCTCGGTACAGTTGCCCGTACGCCGGTTTTCGAAACCGGTGCCTTCGACCACTCAGCCACCTCTCCGTATGGGGGCTATACTAGCACCCGACACTATACCGTGTCACTTCCGTTAACTAACTCTTCAATGCTTGTTTTTAGGCGCTTTTTGTTCTTCTTTTGTGCATGGAATTCCGTGTCTGCAAGGATGCGCTTATATACATTCTCGTATCCGGTGATCATTTTCTCCACACTAAAGTACAGCTCAGCGCGCTGACGCACTTTCTTTCGATTAATGTTATCTATCTTCTTAATGGCTTCAGCCATTTCTTCTGCGTTTTGTACCACATAGCCAGATACGCCGTCTTTCACAATTTCTGGTACGGAACCATTGTTGAATCCAATCACCGGCGTGCCACAGGACATAGCTTCAATCATTGAATACCCAAACGCTTCGTGTACCATGGTTGGAAACAAAAGACCTATTGCGCCTTGCATTAGCTCTATCTTACGCTCAAACGATGCTTCACCAAGATACTGGACTTGCTTTCCGTCAATGTTAGGTTCTATGTATTTTTGCCAGTACCCTTCTGTGGGATAACTGGTACCCACAATGATGAGTGGTACGCCAGCTTCTTTCGATGCTTGGATTGCATAATGAACACCCTTGTCTTCAGTTATACGACCAAGGTACAAGAAATAATCTTTTGGTTTGTCACTGAAAGCAAATAGATTCATGTCTACTCCATGATAGATATTTGCGTACCAATTGAGCTCAGGAGCCTGAGCACGTTGAGCGAGAGAGAATGAAACATAGCGTTCTTTTTTAAAGAACGCTAGAATCTCTCTTTGTTCATCATTTATTGGGCTATGTATAGACATGAGCGAAGGCACTCGACTTATCGGAGAAAAATAAGAACCAAGAACATTGAGATGCGAGTGAATAATGTCACCATTATTCTGAGCGAACTCATAAGCTCGCGAAACATTTAAGAGCATATACCGCCTTATGTCTTCTGCAGACATTTCTTGCTTTGAGAGCGCTTCTGTAACTCCGTGCAGTGTTGCAATAGTCTCGGAGCTTGCTGCGGCAAAAAGATCGACTTGATGATCCTTTTCTACCAACCCATTAGACAACCAAGCTACATGCGAACCGATTGCCTTCTGGCACATAGGTCCTATGGGATGAAAATTAGAAGTAAGCTGTACTATACGCATACGGCGATATATTAATTTAATTGTGGATCAATTTTCCAAATAACGACAGATACTGAGAGAATACCTTATACGGATCGTGCGCTGACTGAATGTAGCTAGCAAAAGAATTGAGCTCTGGCCATTCCTGTCTATCAAAAAGAGCTTTTATGTGTTCTACCACAAGGGAAGAGTCTTCAAAATCAATAACCCAGTCTTTCATTCCATGTTTTCTATATTCTTCCACCCAACCAGTGTGCGGGGACACTAACGTCGGCTTCCCTTGCGCCAGAGCTTCCATCACTACCCCACCCGCCGTCTCAAAGTGCGAAGGAAGAATGCACATATCAAATGTTGCATACATGGAACGAAGGGCTTCTCTGTCCATGTGTGGATGCACTTCTATCAGTTCTCTGTATTGACTCTTAAAAGCAACTCTTTTCCCCGTATCCGGAATATGTACAACAGAAACAATCTTCCAAGGTAATCCGAGTTCCCTTATTTTTTTGGCCAGCTCCAAAACACTTTCTTGGTTTTTGATACGATCCCAACGTGATACTAATCCAATGGTACGGTTACCTGCTTCTTTTAATTTAGAAATAGGGCTGAATGGCCAATTAGCATGCGGTAGCGGAATCACCACTGCTTCTGATGCGACTTCTCCTGCGCTTTCAGCAAACGCATTTTGACTATGTCTATTTAGGAATATATTTGCCGAGACTTTTTTGGTGACTTCACGTTCAATTTCTTTAATCAATTGCAGATATTCAGGAGGTAGAATGTCCTTATACATCTCTACTTCACGTATAAAAATGCCAGCATGCTGAAAGGCCATAGGAATACCAGCACGCGAAGCTGCTACAAAAAGAGTCCAGACATGTGCTGGCACAAATCCATTGAAAAATATTACATCTGGTCGCACGATTCCTAGAAATTCAGAGACTGTATCTATGTCGCGTTCTAGGTCTTTTGTAATTTCAGTGGTTGAATTAAATTTACCTAAGTAAGCAGTGCCGATTTCACGTCCTGGCAAAGAGAAAAAAGATCTGTTGTCTACTTTTGCTAAACATTCAATACCTTTATAATCATTGGACGGCTTTAAGAAGCCAATCCATTCATGCCCATTCGCTACAACAAAATCTGAAAAATCTCGAGCAAAACGATCCACCCCACCCTTTATTGGAGACCTGTTTGGAGGAATGTTTAACACAAAATCTTGGCTTAAAATACGCATGGATTGGAGATGGGACATCCTTGTAGCTGGATGCATTGTATAGACACAAATATACCACGGGAGGAATCTTTTGACGAGGCCCAGAGTTGCCAAAGTGGCAAAACTCTGCCAAACTGCAAACGCCATCTCATTATATGGCCTCATCGTCTAACGGTTAGGACGCGGCCCTTTCACGGCTGAAATCGGGGTTCGATTCCCCGTGAGGTCACATTTAGAAACTTCGCGAGAAGTTAAGCCAACACCAGTCCGAGCCGAAGGCGCGGGGAAAAGAGCGCGTGGCAACTCCAGTCTCCTGCGTATGTATTGGAGTCTCCAAAACTGTACTTCTGTAACTCTATTGTAGACGTTGCTCGTCTTTTAGTATTAGTAACTCCTAGCAGAAATTGCCAAAGGATAACTTTATGTGTATTTGTACCGCTATCACGCTCGCGTGTGTACACCTCGCACACGAATTACAGATTGGTTCGCGAACGGGACTACCCACTAAAACTAGCTCGCTTTGATTTGGAAACTATACATCCCCATTCCGCACACGCCTTGTATTATCTCGCCGGATTTGGGCGTATCGAGGTCGATCACTTCTTCACCTGTCGGCTGTAATATTTTTTTGAAACGGGCAGAACGCACAACAAGTGATGCCGAACAGTCATAGGTCTTGTTTGTTTTTACGATAAGTTTTGTTGGTAAATTCGACTGAATCACTGATAAGCGTGGAGAGTACCCACCTTGCGCGGTTACGGTGACATACTGGACACCGTCTCTAACTTCAACATTTTGAGATTGTGTAACATCGTCACCATCAGAAACTATTGGTTTTTCAGACACAAAATACAGTGCCCCGCCGATAATTGTTGTGCTGATGATAATGGAAATAATAGTGTTCTTTTGCATAAAGATTAATTAACAAGATTATACATTGAAAAGAGGACTTATAATTCCAAGACCTGCAAGTCCGGCGAGGAGCACGAAGACTCCAAGACCAATGACAACAACTCCCGCCGATTTGAAAAATAGCGGAGCATATTTTGAATGAGCGAATGATGCTGAACCGAAAGACAGGAGTGCCAGCATTGGAAGTGTACCGAGCGCAAACGTAAACATGATAAACATTCCTGAAACAAACGATCCGCTTGACAGCGCTGCGATTTGCATTGATTGTGTGAATCCGCAAGGCAAGAAAAAAGTCCCTACGCCCACGATAAATGGAGCGATTGTTTTATGCTCTAATTTACGGAAGAAGTTAAAAACCCCAGATGGAAGTGTTATTGCGTTTCTTTCGAAAACTCCGACGAGATTTAACCCTAGGACAATCATTACAAGGGAGGCTATAAGTCCAAGAATTGCGCCAAATGTAAAACTGACACCAATCGCGCCTCCTATTGCACCCAAAACTCCGCCAAACAGCGCAAAAGCAATAAGCCGTCCTCCGTGGAAAAGAAACATTGGCTTCGTATCACTAATATCATCTTGTGAGACTGTGGCGGAGAGTGAGAGCACTAAGCCTCCTACGACCGCTAAACAACTTGATACTGAAGCGATAAGCCCTATCACAAAACTCGTTATTGGCGTTACTGTTCCTCCAATACCGAAGTTAAGAATGTCTGATTTTTGAAGTATGAAGAACATTGCTAAAAAAATAAGACCTATCGGCAACGCTTGCCAAATGACCTCACTATCTTTCTTTTCTTTTGTCTTTTTTCCAACCGAGAATGAATAGCCGTTACGCAATACTTTCTCTGTCAAAATTTCGGCAAGTTTGTGTTGACTGTCGTCAAGAGTTGTCTCGAACGATACCATTTCTTGTTTGAGATTAACATTTGCTCGCTCAATTCCAATTTGTTCATTCAAAATATCCTCAATAAGGATCTTGCATGAATTACAATGTGTACCCGTGACATGAAAAGTAATTGTTTTCATAATGTTTTTGTCTTAATGCGTAACGAATTTGATACAACCGACACTGATGACATCGCCATAGCGAAGCCCGCAAACACTGGAGACAAAAGCCACCCAAAGATCGGATAGAAAAGTCCTCCTGCAAGCGGAATCCCTACAATGTTGTAGATAAATGCCCAGAATAAGTTTTGTTTTATTCCTATCATGGTTATTTTAGAAAGCTTTACAGCCTTTACCAATTTTGAAATATCGCCACCAAGAAGCGTTATCCCAGCCGAATCAATCGCGACATCTGTGCCTGTCCCCATAGCAATACCAACATTCGCTTGCGCAAGTGCTGGTGCATCATTCACACCATCGCCTGCCATGACGACAATGTTTCCTTTTTCTTGCAGTTCTTTTATGATTCGCAATTTGTCCTCGGGCATAACTTCTGAAATCACTTCATCAACGCCAACAAGTTTTCCAATATACTCACCTGTGTTTTTGTTATCACCCGTAAGCATTACCACCCTTTTCCCGAGTTTATGAAGTTCATATATTGTCTTTTTTGCTTCGGGCTTGATTTGATCAGCAACATACACAATCGCTAGAATGTTTTTCTTATCAGAAAGAATAACAGGGGTTCCACCGTGGAGTGTCTGTTCTTCGAGTCGCTTTGCATCGAAAGCGATATGTAAATCAGTAAGTATTTTTATATTTCCAGCAAAGTATTCATCATTATCAATGGTACCCTTCAGCCCTTTGCCTTTGATGATTTCAAATTGCCCAATATTTTTTAGTGTAGTATTTTTTTCTTTCGCGTAATTCACAATCGCGTGCGCGATTGGATGCTCCGATTTATTTTCAAGGGTAGCGAGAATGGCAAGTATTTCTTCATCTGTCTTGTTGCTCTTGTTTTCAATATTAGTAAGTTCTGGCTTCCCTCTCGTGATCGTGCCTGTTTTATCTACAACGACCACATTCGCTTTGTGCAAGGTTTCAAGCGTTGCCGCATCTTTTACAAGAATTCCATTCCTTGCGCCCTTGCCAACGCCAACTATGATCGCGGTCGGAGTAGCGAGCCCTAATGCGCAAGGGCACGCAATGACAAGTATCCCCACGAACGAGGTCAGCGCAAAGCCAAGCGCTTTAGAAAGTCCTAAAATAGGTATCCCGAAATAAAGCCACGCGCCAAATGCAAGCACCGCAAGCACGAGTACTATAGGAACAAAAACAGACGAAATTTTATCAGCAAGTGCCTGAATTGGCGCTTTGCTACCTTGTGCTTCTTCAACCATTTCAATGATGTGCGCAAGCAATGTCTCAGATCCGATTTTTGTTGTCTTAAAATTGAATGTGCCCGTTGTGTTAATTGTTCCGGCAACTACTTGTGCGCCCCTTGCTTTTTCAACAGGAATCGGCTCTCCAGTAAGCATAGACTCGTCAACAAACGATACCCCATCAACAACAACACCGTCTACTGGGATTTTCTGCCCTGGCTTTACAATGACAACATCCTGAAGCACCACTTGGTCTATTGGAATTTCTAATTCGGCACCATTGCGGATAACAAGCGCTGTTTTTGCTTGAAGTCCGAGTAATTTTTCAATAGCATCGCCTGTTTTAATTTTTGATTTTGCCTCCAAATATTTACCAAGCGCTATAAATGTTAAAACAACAATCGTCACATCGTAATATGTATACGCAACATTAAGATATGGCGTGAGTGCTTTAGCAAAAGCAGAAATGATAAAACTGTATGAAAACGCGACAAGAGTTCCAAGTCCTATTAGCGTATCCATGTTTGCTTTTCCATATCGAAAGAAACGATAGACCCCAACAATATATGGCTTGCCAATTGTGGTAAAAATAAACGTCGCAATAATTGGAAGAAGGTGATGGAAAAATCCTGATATTGTCTCCGACATCGCCGGGACAATGCTATAAGTCCCAAGAATCTCCCATGTCATGATAAAAATACTCACGCCAGCGAGCGGTAGTGCGGCGAATACGCCAAAACGCATATTGGAGACTTCTTTCAGTCTTTCTTGTTTTGATTTGTTCAGCTCAAGGTGTCCTGCGTGTTTGTCCACATTATCTGATTCGATCGTGTAGCCAAGAGGTTTAAGTTTTTCGTTCAACGCACGGTGTGAGGTCTTAGCGGTATCAAAAGTCACCTTAGCCTTTTCTGTTCCATTGTTTACAGAAACATTCTCGACACCTTCAATTTTCTTTAAAGTACGCTCAATGATGCTCGCGCATGAGGAACAGTGCATTCCTTTTACTTTGTAAAGATGTGTACTCATAAACTTAATTTGAAAGATTGTAAATTTTCAGAAGTTCTTTCACGGCGCCTTCCTTGTTTTCTAACAAACGATCGTAGGCACAGGTATCAAGATGTCCTGCAAGAAGTTCTTTTTTTACTGTTCGCAATAGCCCGATAGCGCTATCTGCTTGTTGAATGATTTCTGGACAATACGTGTCATTCTCAATCATCGCGATTACCTTTTCCAAAGTCCCACGAGCCTGTTTTGCAAGCTTTAAGGACTTTGTCTTTTTTATTGATAGCATCTTATTTTGCATAAATTACATTTTTTATACTTAACCTCATACCTAGGTATGAGGTAGTGTAACCTATTAACATAACCAGAGCAATCTATCGCCACGTACCACTCATTCAATTTTTAATGAAATCACCAAGAAACACACAGCATTGAGAGGAGGAGTTTGGCGAGAACTGAGCGCATAGGTACGGAGTTCTGATGGAATGAGTTAGCATTCTCACGAACCAAAAGCGTCCGCTGAAGTTTTGAGTCATCACGCCCTCGGTGGCGTGAGCTGGCCGGTCTTTGGCTCGAGATAAGTTCGAGTAGAGGTTATAATATTGTCAAAATTACCTAATGCCATAACTTACCTTATGCCCAGCGTATCAATTATTATACCTGCATATAATGTTGAGAAATATCTTGCTGAGGCTGTACGCTCAGTACTTGCGCAAACGTACACCAATCTTGAGCTCATCATTGTGAATGACTCTTCTACCGACAGTACGGGCACCATTGCAGACACACTAGCGCAAGATGACGCGCGTATTCGTGTAATTCATAATCAGAGCAATAAGCTCCGTTCCGGAGCACTTAATACTGGGATACAGGAGGCAAAAGGATCTTATATTGGGTTTCTTGATGCAGATGACTTATACAAGTCTGACAAGATTGAGAAACAGATGGCGTATCTTGGAGTACACCCAAACATAGATATGGTCTATGGAGATTTTGAAATTCTATGCGAAGACCAGCCGAAACCTATGAGAATTGATTCCATTGAATTTACACAAGACATTCTAGGAAAACTGCGTAATGCGGAGAACAAGACAGAAATTACGCTCGCCGAAAATACGCACCATGCTATATTTGGCGAAAAATATATTCCTAGCTGTTCCCCGCTTATCCGACGAGAAGTATTTGATATTGTTGCTTTCGATGAGTCACTGGCAAACTCAGAAGACTATGATCTTTGGCTTCAAATTATAGGCGCAGGCTTCCAGTTGGCGCGCATCCCATTTGTGACATATACATAATCGTAGACACCCAAATCAAAAGAGTCGTAACCAAGAAAAAATGCGCATCGCTGGTAAGACAATCCTCGCCAAAAAACGTTCAGGCATATACCTTAAAAATCCGTAGCAAAGAACTTTTTATTACCTTCAAAATAGTGTATTGTGTGGTATACTCGCGCGGTTAGCTCAGCTGGTTAGAGCGTCTCATTGACGTTGAGAAGGTCGGGGATTCGAATTCCTCACCGCGCACCATGAAATCTAAAAACAAACGTTCGGATAAGATATATATTTATGGCAAACACGCGCTCAAAGAGGCGCTTATTAGCGCACCTCATACTATACGCAAAGTGTATCTTGCAAAAACAATTGAGGATGAGGGGATGAAACGACTTCTTGCAGAGCACGAAATTACCGTTGCTCAACTAGAGGTTGGTAAAGGGCGCAGTATGTCTGGCACTGAAGCTCATCAAGGTGTAATTGCAATAATAGACACCAGCACACTTATGCTGTCGCTTGATGCATTTCTTGATGGATTAAACATGGAAACAAAGCCCGCCGTAGCTGTGCTTGGCGAAGTACAAGACCCACATAATGTAGGTGCAATTATTAGGAGCGCGGCTGCATTTGGTTTTGCTGGAGTGCTTATTCCAGAACATAATCAAGCGCCTATCACTGGTACAGTTGTAAAGACATCGGCAGGAATGACCTTTCGTGTACCCCTAATTAAAATTGGAAATGTAAATACATCATTACGCACACTGAAAGAGAAAGGGTTTTGGATATACGGACTTGCCGCAGATGGCGACACATCCCTTGAAGCGGAAGAGTTTGATGCTCCTACAGCAATTGTTGTAGGGAATGAAAGTACAGGCATTCGCGAAAAGACACTTGAGACTTGCGATGTCGCGCTTTCTATACCTATGCATTCGCGCGCAGAGTCACTTAACGCTAGCGTCTCCGCAGCTCTTGTGTTCCATGCATGGAGTACACACCACACAGAAGCACTTTCATGACCTACGATCGACACCTTATTACTCTCTCATGGAAAGACTACGAACTCCTTGATTCTGGAGACAATATGAAATTGGAGCGTTTTGGCGAAGTTATACTTGCACGTCCAGAAACGCAAGCACTTTGGAAAAGACGGGTACCTGAATTGTGGGACGATGCCAATGCTTTTTTTTCTTTCTCTGCTAAGAAAGGTTCGTGGGACGTACGTAAAGCTTTTCCTCAGGAATGGATTGTATCGTGGAGAGATGTTAAAGCTGAAGCAAAACTTACCGCATTTAAACATACTGGGATATTCCCTGAACAAGAACCGAACTGGAAATGGATAGAGGGGCGCGTAAAGCAGATGAAAGAACCTCGCATCTTGAACCTGTTTGGCTATACTGGCGTAGCTACTCTTGTGTCCGCAACAAATGGCGCAACAGTCACACACGTAGACGCATCTAAACAATCAATAGACTGGGCTCGCAAGAATGCAACCATCTCCGAGCTTGAAGATGCACCCATAAGATGGCTTGCGGACGATGCTCTTGCGTTTGTAAAACGTGAAGTACGAAGAGGAAATACTTATGACGGAATTATTCTTGACCCACCAGCTTTCGGACGTGGTGCAAAAGGAGAAGTATGGCATATTGAAAAAGATTTGCCTGAGCTTCTTACTTCTCTAAAAGAACTCTTAAACAAAGATTCCGGATCTTTCTTTTTACTTAATGGATACGCTTCTGGATACTCCCCACGATCATTCGGACATGTTGTTGAAAGCATATTTGGTGATGTACGTGGAGAATGTGGCGAACTGCATATTGCTGAGACAGGAAGCAAACGTGCTATTTCTGCCGGTATATATGTACGTTTTGTAATGTAAAATATATAAATGTCTCACCATCTACACACAGTAGTTTTATACCATGCAAAGTGCTTGGACGGATTCGGTGCAGCTTATGCAGCATGGAAAAAATTTGGTGATAATGCTGAATATATTCCAGTGAAGCATGGTGGTTCTATACCGGAACACATGGATGGTAGGGAGATATTTTTTGTAGACTTTTGCTTTCCTGAAGAGCAGATGAAAGAGCTTGCATCTGTTGCACAATCAATCACCATACTAGACCATCACGAGAGCGTTTCAGAGATTGTCGCAAAATATCCTGGCGTCTTTGATGCATCACGCTCAGGTGCAACTATTGCATGGAAATATTTCCACTCGGACACACCTACTCCTTCCCTACTTACCCATATAGAGGACGGTGACTTATATCGGTATCAGCTTCCTGATACGCGAGACCTGTTTTCGTACCTACTTGTTCAACATCATGATTTTGAGACATGGGAACAGCTTGTGACAGATTTTGAAGACACTAACAAAAGAGAGGCCATACTTACTAAAGCTCGTATCTATACCGAATATTTTATTGCACTTGCTGAATCCTGTATTGCTAGCGCAAAACTTGTATCATTTGAAGGATACGAGTGCTATTTTGCAAACTCACATCCATCAATGTCTATGAAGTCATACATTGGTAATCAACTTGCAAAAAAACAAGCTCCACTCGCTCTTATAGTTTCTGCGCATCCTGATGGATTTGGTGTCTCTATTCGTGGAGACGGCTCAGTAAATGTATCTGATATTGCCCAGAAATTTGGCGGTAAGGGACATCCAAACTCAGCTGGATTCTTTATTCCTACAGGCAGTCCGATTCCTTGGACCGAAATTAATCCTGCTTAAGTAGCATTTCTCTGTAGAAACGCAGTTCATTTATAGACTGAAGAATATCGTCCTTGGCACGATGTGTTTTATTGACTTTTCGTTTTTCCGCCTCCACATATACTTCTGGCGCCCATCGTCGCGCAAGCTCTTTGAGAGTTGAAACATCAATGCATCTGTAGAAAAGATATTCTTCAAATTCCGGCATTTGTATTCGTAAAAAATGCCGATCTGCATGGATAGAGTTACCACAAAGAGGAGAGGATCCCTTTGCTACGCGCCCCCTAAGGAAGGTCATAACTTCCTGTTCAGCTTCGGCAAGTGTAGTTGTACATGCAACAGAAGCCTCTTCCATTCCATTCTTTCGGTGAAGCTCTCGGACAAATGGGTCGATACGATCAAACAAGGATTGATCAGCGTGAATAACAATATCTGGACCTTCTTCCACTATATTTAAATCCTTATCCGTTAGTACAATAGCTATTTCAGTAATCTGATCAATTTGGACATCTTCAAGTGAGGTCATTTCTAAGTCTACCCAGACAAGGAGGTCTTCACGTTGCATACACGCTATACTACACCAATCTATGAAAATTCTCTCTGTTGAGACAAGTTGCGACGAGACAGCCATCGCCATTGTAGAAGCAAAAGGCGATGAAAGACATGCTGATTTCAAAATTCTTGGGAATGCGCTTCTATCACAAATAGAAATACATCGCGAGTATGGTGGTGTATTCCCAGCGCTTGCTAAGCGTGAACACGCGAAGAATCTTGTCCCAATTCTCCGGGCGGCACTTGAGGAGGCAGAGATGCTCCACGAGGATAAGCAAATCATACCGAACGATACCCGAACACAAATTGCAAATACATTAGCTCGCGAGTCCAGACTTGAGGAACAATTCTTTGCGTTTATAGATGAATCAGAAGTGCCAGATATTGACGCCATTGCGGTCACTGCGGGGCCCGGACTTGAGCCTGCGCTCTGGGTGGGTGTTAACTTTGCAAAAGCACTCTCTCTTGCTTGGGACAAGCCCGTTGTTGCTGTAAATCACATGGAAGGACATATACTCTCAGCATTGGCGACAGCAAAAGACGAGACTCTAGAAATTACAAACGTACGCCTGCCCGCGCTCGCATTACTCATATCCGGAGGTCACACCGAACTAGTTCTTATGAAAGACTGGTTATCATACGAACTCTTGGGTCAGACACGCGACGATGCTGTTGGCGAGGCGTACGACAAAGTCGCGCGCATGCTTGGACTTCCTTATCCGGGTGGCCCTGAAATATCAAAACTGTCTGAGGCACTCCGCAAGCACAGCGAAACGCCAGATGCGCCACCACTCCCACGACCCATGCTCCACGACAAAACTTGTGACTTTTCATTTGCAGGCCTAAAGACTGCAGTTCGTGTATTGGTTCAAGATAAAGACCTGTCTGAGAAAGAAAAAGCGCATATCGCACATGAGTTTGAAGAAACTGTGGGCGAAGTGTTATGGAAGAAAACGGAACGCGCCCTTACAGAGTCAGGTGCCCAGACACTTGTACTTGGCGGTGGGGTCTCTGCCAACACACATATTCGTCGCACTTTTACGAAAGAGGTAATTGACACCAATTCAAATGTTGCACTCTGTCTTCCACAGGCCGAGCTCACCACGGACAATGCCGTCATGATTGCCCTTGCTGGTTTTTATCATGCACGTCATGAGGAGTATGCAGACATTGAAGACTTGGTTGCAAACGGAAATCTAAAACTCGCATAAACCCTCTCATTTGTTATATTTCTTGCATCATGGATGAGAAATTTCTGAAGCCATATAACCCACAAGAAAGCGAGGCCCGCACTTATGAAGCATGGCAGGAAAGTGGGTACTTTAATCCTGACACTTGTATTGAGAAAGGAATTACCAAAGCTAACGCAGAGCCGTTCTCTATCGTACTTCCACCACCAAATGTCACTGGCAAACTCCACATGGGACATGCTTATGAAGACACTCTTCAAGACGTATTTATACGATTCAATCGCATGCTCGGAAAGAAAACACTCTGGCTTCCCGGTACTGATTCTGCAGCAATTGCTACTCAGGCACGCGTTGAAAAAAATATTAAAAAAGAAGAGGGGCTCTCCCGTCATGACATTGGGAGGGATGAATTGGTGGACCGCGTTTCTGCATTTGCCAAAGAAAGTGAGGAAATCATTTTGTCTCAAATACGTCGTATGGGAGCCTCGCTTGATTGGTCGCGGTACGCATACACACTTGATGAGAAAAGAAATCTTGCTGTAGCAACCGCATTCAAACGAATGTATGACGCAGGACTCATTTACCGCGGTAACAGAATCGTGAACTGGGATCCGAAAGGTCAGACGACTATTTCCGATGACGAGATCGTCCACGAAGAACGCCAAGCGAAGCTCCACACATTCCGCTATAGCAAAGACTTCCCTATTCCAGTTGCTACTACACGCCCAGAAACAAAAGTGGGTGATGTAGCTGTGGCCGTACACCCAGATGATGCACGCTATAAGGAGTTTGTGGGAAAAGAGTATGAAGCGATATTTTGCGATGTACCAATTCACATTACAGTGGTTGCCGACCAAGAAGTGGATCCTGAATTTGGCACTGGAGCCGTAGGCGTGACACCAGCACACAGCCAAACAGACTGGGACATTGCTGAGCGACACGATCTACCAAAAGATGTAGTAGTCATCAATGAATACGCAAAAATGTCGGTCACTGGAAGGCTCAATAATATGAAAACCACAGACGCTCGAGAGTCAGTAGTGGCATGGCTCTTAGAAGAAGGGCTTCTGGAAAAATCTGAAGATGTAACACAAAACGTATCTACTGCCGAGCGCACTGGTGGCATCATTGAACCGCTTCCAAAGTTGCAGTGGTGGGTAGCTGTAAATAAGCCTTTTGTACTTCCGCACTCCACCATTCATGGCATAAAAAGTGGTGAAAAAACAACCTTGAAACAACTCATGCGGACTGTTGTTGAGTCCGGCGCGGTTTCCATACCACAAGACGGATTCCGCAAAACATATTTTCACTGGATAGATAATTTACATGACTGGTGTATCAGCCGGCAAATATGGTTTGGACACCGCATACCCGCATGGTATCGCTCTGATGAAGTGTCTGTTGGAACAAGTGCACCGAGTGGTGAGGGGTGGACACAAGAAGATGATGTCCTTGACACTTGGTTCTCTTCTTCGTTATGGACATTCTCTACACTTGGTTGGCCTGAAGAAACACAGGACATGAAAACATACCACCCCACATCCTTAATGTCTCCAGCGTATGAAATTCTTCCTTTGTGGGTATCGCGCATGATTCTCATGAGCGGGTTCCACCTCGGAGAAGTTCCATTTAAGACCGTAATGATTCATGGATTGGTTCGCGACAAGCAAGGACGAAAGTTTAGTAAGTCACTCAACAATGGAATAGACCCTCTCGATATGATTGAGAAATACGGCACTGACGCACTGCGGATGGGACTCCTAGTAGGTACATCTATCGGCAACGACATCCGCTTTGATGAGAATAAAATAAAGGGTTATAAGCACTTTGCAAACAAGCTCTGGAACATTACTAGATTTATACTTGAAAACGCTTCTTCCGACCTAAAAGCTGTGTCGTATAACGAGGTAGATAACGCACTTAAGAAGTCCTTTGATGAGCTTGCGGAAGATGTAACTAAAGATATTGAAGAGTATCGCGTGTATATGGCGGCAGAAAAACTCTATCATTATGCATGGCATGAGCTTGCAGATAAGATTATTGAAGAATCTAAGCCAATATTGCAAGGTAACGATATGATTGCCAAAACATCACGCGAACTTCTGCTAAATGAGATCTTGAATAATCTACTGCGCCTCCTTCACCCATTCATGCCGTTCGTGACAGAAGAAATTTGGCAGTCATTACCAAGTAAAGACAAGGAATTCATAATGATTGCTTCTTGGCCTGTTACAATAAAATAGTGAACATAGAATTAATTGGTTATGCGTTTTTGGGTGGGTTGTTGCCAGCGATCATATGGTTATATTTCTTATTGAAGGAAGATTCTCGCTGTCCAGAGCCACGGAAAGACATTCTACTGGCATTCATCGCTGGAATGTTCATGGTGCCTCTTGCTATTTGGCCTGAGAATTATGTAAATATTTCATTGTCTGGTGGACTAACAGTGCTAACCGCATGGGCAGTTATAGAAGAGACATTAAAATACTTGGGGGCAGCTATTTTCATACTTTGGCGAAGAGCTGTAGATGAATCGCCTGACTATGTAATATACATGCTTACAGTTGCGCTTGGTTTTGCTGCTGCAGAAAATGCACTTTTCTTACTGGCTCCTCTAGCTCAAGGAAACATAGATATCTTTATTCAAACTAATAATTTGCGGTTTTTAGGTTCCACGCTTCTGCACGTTGTCGCCTCTTCAGCTATTGGGTTCTCTCTTGCTGTTTCGTACAACCTAAGCCCGCCACTCCGCACACTCTTTGCAGTTAGTGGACTTATCCTCGCCACAGCATTGCATACAACGTTTAACGCCCTTATCATTGGAGAGAGTGGCTCAATTGCCCTTGCTGCATTCTTCTTTGTATGGATAGTCGCAGTTATCTTCTTCGCAGCATTTGAAGTACTCAAGTACTTCCGCTATAAAGACTTACCAAAAAATACTTGCTAGATTATGAAAATTATCAACAAAAAAAGACGATCTTTCTTTAGCCGAATGACTGAACCCGTTCATTTTGAAGATCCTGCAGACGCTTTTGATGACGAGGTAATGATGCCTGCTGAGAAAATTGCATCCAGTAAGAGCATACCGACACCGCACAATGACGAACTGGAGGAAGACTCTGCAGGAATGGGGCAATTACCAATTGACCTGCATCAAACTACAAGCGAGTTTGTTCTAAGAGCATTTGTAGCTGGCGTACGCCCTGATGAGCTCTCTATTTCTATCAGCCGAGACATGGTAGAGATTGAAGGCTCACGCATGGAGAGAGAGCAAGTATCTGAGGAGGATTTCTTCTCACGAGAACTCTTCTGGGGTTCATTTTCTAGAGTAATCCAACTTCCTGAAGAAGTAGATGTGGAGAACTCAGCCGCAACAGCAAAAGACGGACTACTTACAATCGTCTTACCTAAACTAGACAAAGCAAAGCAAACCAAACTAAGAGTCAAGGCAGGCTAATCAAGCACAACGGTGTGAAGTGTTGGCTCTGTCTTAGCAGAATCTACTGTAAAACGTAAACGGCCTATTAAGTGCCCAGTCTTTGTTTCTACATTTACACGCCATTTCCCGTTCTCTGGATTAGCTTTTGTGCTGTATCCACGATATCCGTTATTTCGTCCTCCAGTAATTGGGAACGATACCACTGACTCAGTTATCCACTCTTTTAATACCACATCATAACGTTGCCATGTGTGCACAATAGTCGTCTCTAGTTTGATTGGAGCAAATACAGCACTAAAAGCTCCGAGTGAATTCCCATTACCAATGTGTATGGTAGGAGACCCTGTAAGGCGCTCTCGTAAAGTAACAGCTTCCCTCTGTGCATTATAGTTATCGCCACTCCTATAGACTGAATGGTATACGCCACCAGAAGCAAGAGAGAGAGGTAGAGGAGGTAAAATATCTGTGAAAAATAACAACATGATTATAGAGAGCACAGTTCCTACACCAATACGTATCCTACGAACACTCTCCTCAAAACGCACCCTGCCAACAAGACGTAAAAGTTTCATAAATAATGCAAAAAGAACAACAGCAATTACACTGCTTGCTAGAAATGTAAAAGTTCCGATTGTCCCTGTATAAACAGGCACCATAAGTATGGAATACGAATACAGTGCAAAGAAGAATAGTATGCTCGTAAATACAAGCCGATCTAGGTACCTCTTAAAAAGTTCATTACCAAAAAATACAAGGATTAGAATCAGAAGAAATGGCCATGCTGTGGCAATTACAGAACCACGAGTATAAAAGATGAGAAAGCCACTCCAGAATCCTCCAAGTGCGAACTGTGTTGTAATAGGTAGTATGGCGCGCCACCTTGGACGAGCGTGCCCAGCTTCTGCGCGAGCCTCAATAGCGTGCAGAGCCGTTATAGAAACAACACAAACAATAGTGTATGTAAGAAATACAATTTGTGTAGTCGGTAGGTCAACTCGTTTAAATACAATTGTGTCTACAACAAAACCCGCCATCATTGCCATAGCGGATAAATGTCGCTCGTATTTATGCATCCATGTAAAGAGCCTGCTAAACATATTATGTGCTTGGAGTCGGGCTCGAACCGACGACCCTTCCCTCTTCAGGGGAATGCTCTACCAACTGAGCTATCCAAGCAGGATTCCTATTTTTGAACTGCTCGATACGAGTCTACCAGTTTTTGAATGTCTGCGAAAGTAGGTATTCCGAACTTCCCACCACCTGCATCAGAGCCCTCTGACTGGACACCTTGAAACTCATCTATAATTGGTGCTACGTAGTTTTGATAGAAATAAAGTGGCGCCAATAGCATAATAGCCCAGAACGTTACCTTCCACGCAAAACCTAACCATGCGTCCCTGCGCATAGCTTTTAACATCTTATTATTATGCTTTGCTAGATCAAGATTCTGTTCTAGCAAGCGCTTTAACTCTGGTTCCATTACTACATATTAACAGGCTTTTCGGAACTCAAAGATAATTTGACATATTCGTCGACATATGTTACGTTATATTTAGCTGTTTTCGTCCATTTTGGACATTTTTTGTTCTTATAAAGAGGTGTTGCTCATGAAGAACCTGATTGTTTTCCTGCTAACTTTCATGTCCATTGGCCTGTCCGGATGTTTGGACGAGATCACAACAACCGAGATACTGGAAGTTGTGCCGACTGACCCGACGCAATGCGTGGTTACCGTGCAAACTGCACGCATTGACATTGGCAGATCGGAGGATGCGGAGATTTTCTTCACTCGTGCTCAAACACTCCGAGTATCCCAACAAGGATGTATTGGCGGGCATGGTGTAACTCAAATAACCATGTGTCTCGCCAATGATATTGACGGTGACAGATCCATTGGTAAGACATATCGGAAAGTGCCAGGGGTGCCAGTTGGAGCTAACGAATTACTGATTCAAGGGGTGGTATCGATTCACGCCCATGACTCGCTCTACGAAACACAAGCTGCGGCAACAGCATCTTGGGTAAATGGTCTTGCGATACTGTCGCTTGATACTTCAGACTTCCTCGGACGTGGAGAGTTCTATATTGACCTCGATACGACGTTGCAGAATTCCCACAACGGGTTTTCGGCTGTACGAATAACACCGAATCCCTACAGGAATAAGCAAAGCTGCAATGGCAAAGGCGCTATAGTCAGCGGTGATTTTGATCTGGCAATTGTGGGAATTCTTCCTTCAGAAGTCAGTACTTCAAATTTATTGCCACAATGCCAAGGATTGAACTGTAAAGGCTAATAATCTAGCCAAGAAAGCAAGCTCTCGACAAATAAAAATTTGTTGAGAGCTTTTTATTTTGTGCCCTCCCTAGGAGTTGAACCTAGATTCCCGCGTTAGGAGTGCGGTGTTCTATCCATTGAACTAAGAGGGCTTATGTGAATGAGCGTAGCATAAAACCCGTATCGGCGACTAGCCGATACGGGTTTTATGCTACTGATTTTATGCCTCTATTCCTAGCGTGCTCGCAATCTTGTCCTTATCAAATCCAATAATCATCTCGTCATCAATAAAAATAACTGGGACGCCCATTTGACCTGATTTTTGAATCATTTCTTGGCGCTTCTCTAGATCATGCGCAACGTCATAATCTGTAAAAGATATACCCTTTTCAGTTAAGTATTCTTTTGTCATGTGACAAAAGTGGCATGTCGGTGTGCTGTAAATTGTTACTTTTTTATCCATGTCTCTATTTGGTTATTGGCAAAGTATAGCACATACGAATTACGCAAACCCCTCATTATCTATTTTAATAACATGTCCACAATGTTTGCAATGAGAAGCATCCCTATCGTGTGTATTGAGACCACAATCAGGACATGTTGTATGTGCCTTAGGTCCACGTACTAACGCTTGCGCGAGCTTGAAGAAGAGCGAGATACCTATAATCATAGTGAGAACCGCAAGTAGTTTTCCACCAGTCCCAACAGCTGTTATGTCACCATAACCAGTTGTAGTAAGCGTTGCGACAGTGAAATAAAGCGCATCTATATAAGAATTTATGTTCACGTTTACAGGCGACTGTGACACAAAGACAATTGTTGTTGTCATAAATAAAAACGTAAGCAAGTTTACTACGCTGTATACAATATCCTTATAGTGAACCAGCGCGGGATACTGTCTTTCGGCAATCTTAATCACATGATAACTTCGAGTGATACGCAAAATGCGCATAGTTCGGAGAATTGCAGCGTTACCAATAAATGTTGGAGCGAGTAAAGAAATGATGACCAAAAGATCAATTAGCGAGAATATGTCAAGAATATATGAGAGCTTCTTTGGCGCAATCCACAAACGTGCTATGTATTCAATTATAAAAATTGTAGCGAAAAATATCTCAAATGAGATAACTGCGATACTGTTTGGATATAGAACCTCAAGTGGGAATATTGAAAATACTAAGAGGTTGAGTGAGAGTAGTCCGTAATTAAAGAATCGTGACTTCTTACTGCGTCCATATAATAACGAACGTAATATTCGACTCTCTTTCGCACGTTTTTTAACCATGTGAGATATTATGACATAAAAAACCTATTCGTTTTCAAACTTATTTTGAAAGATTGTGATTATGGGGTTATCTCTAGTCACAATCTCGCTTTGTGCAGGATGCGAGAATCGAACTCGCGCCACCTGCTTGGGAAGCAGAAGTTCTACCACTAAACTAATCCTGCACAAAACGCAAAATATTATTTGTTTAATACTTGTGTCCATCTAGTCAATCCAAAAAAGGATTGACTCCCACAAATGTTTTTTTGTGGTGCTAGTTGCTACTTGCACCGGCACAACTACGATAACCTCTTCGCCAGGCTTTGCAACACCAAAAGATTCTCGTATTGCCGCCTCCTGCCCTCTTTGGGTACGCATTCCATCTAAATCTGCCTCTAGCCCTGCGCGACGTACCTCAAGCGCCTCATATTGCATTTTAACTTGTCCAGCGGCTCGCCACGCAACTACAGCTTTCCCAGAGAGTCCGTAAATCAGATAACTGAGCCACGCAATAACAAGGATAAGTATGCCGATCCATACACCCTTTCGCCATTCTCTTGTCCGCATGTGTTCATTATACGCCACTAACGCAGTGGGCGACTATCTGTCCGAATCTTGCACCATTTTCATGAACACATCTTCTGGTATATGCACTTTACCTGTTCCATGTGCAAGCATTTTCTTCTTTCCTTTCTTTTGCTTCTGAAGAAGCTTCTGTTTACGCGAAACATCGCCACCATACAAATGCGCAGTTACGTCTTTACGTAACGCGGACAAGGTCTTTGACGATACGATGCGTCCTATTGCACGAGCCTGTATCTTTGTTACAAACATTTGTCTAGGTAATATTCCAGCCAACTTTTCTACCATCTTTTCTGCCTCTTCTTGCAACCGGCGTCGTGCCACGACACGCGCGAAAGCAAGTACTGGCTCTTCGGCAACGAGAATATCAAGACGTACAACGTCAGCAGGGCGGCTATCAAGAAATTCATATGAAAGACTTGCGTATCCTGAAGAGATATTTTTAAGCTTATCGAAGAACCCTCGCATAAGCTCTCGTAGTGGCATTTCTGCTGATAGCTCTACTCTTCCATCTTCGTGAGTTTCTGTTTCTCCTACCTGCCCCTCATGTTCATATAGAAGTTGTAGTAAAGAGCTTACGGTACTTGCTGGAGTTATAACGATGGCCTTTACCCAAGGCTCTTCTATTGAAGCAATCTCTCCGTGTTCCGGAAATCGTGCTGGCGTATACACAGTCTTGGTGGTACCGTCTGTTTTTTTAATTGTATACGAAATTGAAGGGATGGTTACCACGAGAGCCAATGAGAATTCCCTTCGCAAACGTTCCGTAATAATCTCTAGATGCAGAAGGCCGAGAAAACCGCAACGAAATCCGCGACCAAGCACTCCAGAAGATTCCTCTTCAAAAGAAAGAGATGAGTCTGATAAACGCAGACGCTCTAAGGCTTGTCGGAGTTCCGGAAGATCATTCTGATCTTCCGGATATACAGAAGCCCAAACAAC
>JBFJWB010000008.1:0-20076 GCA_041623915.1 Minisyncoccia bacterium
AAGAAGCAAATACACGTCGTGCAAAAATTGTTGGTGAACGTCAAGTTGCTCAAAAGCTTATTGAACAGAATCTTGCAACGCTCGCCGAGGCTCGTGTTGTTATTAAAACTAAGTCTAACGAGAAGGATCACCTGTACGATGCTATTAATGAGCCAGAGATACTTTCTGCAATAAAAGAACAGGCAAATGTGGATCTACCAGAAGGTTCTATCCGTCTTGATAAGGCCATAAAAGAGTTAGGCACATTTGATGTCCCTGTGTCTGTAGGTGAGATATTTGGTAAATTCTCAATTACAGTAGAGGCAGAATAGAATTGATAATATTATTTATCTTAAAAACGCCGTTTTAAGACGGCGTTTTTAAGATATGAGTTTTGGATTATGCTACCTCCACTATTTTCTTCCTGACGATTTTACCATCAAAACGTGTAAATCGTTTACTCTTGAAAGAAACGGTTCCATCAGCAATGGCGAATAGTGTATGATCTTTTCCGACTTTTACGTTCTTTCCTGCCTCTATTTTTGTTCCGCGTTGTCGGACAATAATCATACCCGTCCGTGCTGATTGACCATCAGCAAGTTTAACCCCAAGGTATTTAGGGTTTGAATCGCGTAAATTACTACTTGAGCCTCCGGCTTTAGTTGATGACATATCACTAGTGTTAAGATTGTGAGATGACTATAGCAGAACTCATTAAGGAGAGCAAGGCACAGGCGCGCCGATTACTAGTCAACATCTTAGAGAGAAGGGTACGGATAAAATCCAGTATTCAGGCTGTATTTAGCACATTACCACATGATGTATTTGTGATAATAATCATACTTTTGTCATCTGCATTATCATTCGGTCTTGGGATGCTAACAGAGCGTCATTCAGGAAATAGTAGAGCGTTTTCGATAAAAGAGTTGCCACTTACAGAGTTTGCTGATACTGGAAAACTAGCCGGAGTCACACTTGCTCCAGAGACGCTTGCGGAAAATCTGCAAGTTGTAGCATCAAAAAATGGTACGCGCTACTACTTTACTTGGTGCTCCGGTTCAGAAAAGTTAAGTGAAAAAAACAAAGTATGGTTCCAATCTCCACAAGAGGCAGAGGCAAATGGATACACTGTAGCTACTGGATGCGATTAGTCCACAGGTTTATATAATTACGCATGTTATTATTTGTTCAATACATTCAACTATGAACAATGACCTTACTCGTGACAATTTGCCTTCTTCAGCGCAAACAGCTATTCGTCTTTCTGATGCTATTCGTGAAGGACACAAGTCCGTACCAAATGAGCCTCCATTATTGGTTTGTAAACCAACCAGAATTGATTCGTGGCGCATCTTCAAGATCATGTCAGAATTTGTTGAAGGATTTGACGTAATTCGCCGTTATAATGTCGCAGCTACTTTCTTTGGGAGTGCACGCGTACAACCTGAGAGTGTGGACTATCAGAATGCAGTGGCGTTAGCAAGTCGATTAAGTAAAGCAGGGTTCGCGATCATTACTGGAGGAAGTTCCGGCATAATGCAGGCAGGGAATCAGGGCGCATATGAAGCTGGGGGAGACTCCATTGGGCTAAATATCAATCTAGCCACATCTCAAAGGTATAATCCGTACCTTACAGACAAGTTTGAATTTGATCATTTCTTTGTGCGTAAGGTGATGCTTACATATGCATCGGAAGTCTATGTTTATTTCCCGGGAGGACTTGGAACTCTAGATGAATTCTTCGAGATCATCACACTTGTGCAGACAAAGAAAATACGCAGAGTACCAATAGTGCTTGTAGGAAAAGATTATTGGAGCAAGCTTGATGCTTTCATAAAAGATACTCTTTTGGAAATGAAACATTCTATTGATGCTACAGATATAGACCTTTATCATATTGTTGACAATGTAGACGAAGCATATGAATATATTTCTACAAATGTAACCTGTTAATGTATGACGAAAAAGACTCATCATCACCTCAAATCAAAGAATCTACAGTGGTATGCGTTTTATACTGGAATATTTAGCACATTCGTTTCTCTAGCTGGTGTCATAGTTGACGCTATAAAATAATACGACCTCGCTTTAGCGAGGTCGTTACTCTGTCCCAGATTGCTATGAAAGAAATCTTGCTATTTGTGCGTATGCAAATAACGGGAAGATAGCAGAGCCTGCAAGAAACAGCCCGCTAAATGGGCCAACAAAGGCCCCGATGCGAACTATTATGGTTCGGCGTTCTGCTGGAAGTTTACGCCATGCACTAAAGCAACTGATGCGTATGTAATCATCGCGGTAGTCTGGAGGAATGATGAGCCCCTCTTTTCTAATTGCAGACCAAAACTGCATATAACAGAAAATTATGAACATTCCACACACAGCACATACAATTGAGGCAATCAAAAAAGCCCAAAATAATAACATGTCTTCTCCTAAATACAGGTATCCAAAGAGCACCTTAACTTATCGTTGAATAAAAGGGAAGTGCTAGTTATTTTTTATATCAGTACCACCGTGGAAACGTTCGTGGATATCGCGAAGCCCTTTATTAGTAACGTGAGTATATATCTGCGTTGTGGATACATTCTTGTGCCCAAGTAATTCTTGTACACTACGCAGGTCCGCTCCATGCCCTAAAAGGTCAGTAGCATAAGTGTGTCTTAGGGTGTGCGGAGTGACTTTTTTTGAAAGTCCGGCAAGTATTGCGCAACGCGAGATCATTTTTTGGATTGAACGTGGAGTAAGTCTGCTCTTGTCCTCGTCTGTTGAGCGATGATTAATAAATAGTGGGCGATATACATCCCTACGTGCGCCGAGATATGTTCTAAGCCATCCTGCCGCTCGCGGAGAGATAAATATTGTGCGTACGTATTTGCCTTTGCCGACAATAGAAAGCTCATAGGTTCTAGTTGTGCTTTTGTCTGAAAGAAAAGATAATTGATCAGCATCAAGTGACACAAGTTCAGAGATACGCATTCCAGAGGAAAAGAAAAGCTCTAAAATAGCACGGTCTCGCTTACCAATTTGTGTTTTTGTGTCTGGAATATTAAGCATCCGTTCAACATCATGAACATCAAGAAAGGAGATGGACTCGTCACTCTTCTGTTTAGCCAATTTTATCTTAGAAGAAGGAAGGCTATCAATGTCACGATCTGTCAGGAAGTTTAGAAAGGCACGAAGTGCAATGAGGTAATAATTTTGAGATTTCTTACTCAAATAAGTACCACGAGGAGTTTTGTATGTGCGAGCAAGATAAAGGCGATAATCCCAAATATGTTTTGGAGTTAAATCATGTGGTAATAAATTGCTCTGTTTAGTTTTTCCCAACCATCCGGAAAATAATTTTAAATATTGCGAATAATTACGTTGAGTATTGTTTGATAAACCTTTCTCAATTTCGCAATATTCAAGAAAGGGAAGTATGTGGTCTTTAAGAGGTTTGGGGCTCTGCATGGTTATACTGTAACGTATATAACATATTCGCACAATATATGTAAAACGAATAAGATGAGGAAGACAGAACAAAAGGAGTGTTAAGACTCATTTCTGCATTTACAGTGCATTTACGCCTCTAGATGCCTAGTGAAGTGTTGTTTAAGTGTATTGTCTAGAGCTTTACTGTACTCAATTGCTTGTTTTGGTGACATTACTATTTCTGCAATAAGTTGTCCGGTTGTTGTGTTTGGGCGTACATAAGCAAACTGCATAACAACAGCATCGTTTGAAACTGCTATTTGCGTGGTGTTTGAGTATGTGGGTTTTGCTTCTTCGGGTATATGTACTGATACCGTCTGTTTTTCCGTCTGATTATCTGGGATGTCCATATGCTAGAAGATGTTAATGAAAAAAGATACAACCCACATATACATGAGTTTTATAAGATACCAAAGGTATGCAAAATTTTCTTGTCCGGTTGGTGAGGATATTACGGATTGCAATGAAATGCCAAAAAACGACAACGCAATTACACCCACAAGAATCCAGAAAATTACTTTTAGCATACTAAATAACTATAACAGTATTCTCATATGAACGAGACTAAAGGTAGGATAATGGGTTTAAATATGCATCTAGCGTGGCCACAGGCATTAAAGCATTTGCGCACGGAGTCTTTGTGCCTCTGAACTCAGCAAGAGTGGTTATTTTAGTACCTTCAGTGGCATATACACCAAAGTGAAGATGCGGACCCGTTGCGTACCCTGTCCGGCCAGACAATCCAATAACTTCTCCTGTGGAGACAGACTCCCCTTTTGATACATCAATTTCTGAAAGGTGTGAATAAAGAGTATTGATCCCGTTACCATGTTTAATCATGACCCATTTGCCGAACGAATAGCATTTTCTACCTTTTGAATCACGAGCCAAGTCAGTATTGCCAACTCCAAGAACTGTACCAGATAGAGCTGCGTGAATTGGTGTGCCGTCCGGCGCGCCAAAATCTGCGCCACTATGACCACGCCCATTGTATATTTGCGGGTTAGCTGTAGCGAAAGCTGTATTCCCGAAATACTGAGTAATACAGAATATATTTCCATACACGCTTTCTTTTTTCGCACAATTTCTCATGTATTCTGTAGAAAATGGCCAAGTCAGTACCCCAGAACCCACTTTCGGGAGCGTGCTCGGGTTCACTATAAGATCTAGTTGACTTTGAAGATCTAGCAATTCTTGTTCAAATGCTTCCTCGGCCTCACGTTTTTCTGCAATTAATGCTTGGTAGTTGGATTCTTGATTCTTCGTTTGAGAAAGTAATTTTTGTTGTGCGTTCTTGCTTGCGTCAACGGAACGCTTTTGAGTAGCAAGTTCTTGCTGGTATGAGAGAAGTTCAGCTTTTTTTTCTGATACAGAGTCACGGTTATTAGAAAGTGCCTCCCGAGTCTCTTTCAGCTCAATAATGTTTTTATGTAGAGCTCGGTTAAATTGTGTCGCTGCATCAGTTGCCGCCCATGCTTCAGTTAAAGAGTGTGCACTGAAAATATGCATGACCAATGAAGACTGTTCGTTATAGACTATCTCACGTACAGCACTGGCAATTGCTTCTTTGTCACGTTTAATGATTGCTTCTTTGTCGTCTATAGAGATGGAAAGTTCAGAGATCTCTAAGTTTGCAGAGCCAATTCTGTTTCTTGTTACAGATATCTCCGCTTCTAATTTTTTCTGTTGCAAAGCAATGGAGTCAATTGTAGATTGTAGAGTATTTCGTTTGTTGCTTAACACATTTAACTGTTGCTCATACCTCGCAATTTCTTTCTGTAATTCAATCACTGCTTGATTACGCTCATTAATCTGCGTCTCAAGTTCAGTTATAGATTGGGCTTGAGTTGTAGATGTTAACCACACTAAACCTGTTGCAAGCAAAATACTTGAAAAGATTAACTGATGTCCTAGTCGTACCATTATGAAAGTATAGCAATTGCCCCAGCTATTCGGCGAGAGCTTTCCTCAGTGCCAATCAGAGACAGTAGTGTAAATGGATCTGGTGAACGCTCTTGTCCGGAAAGCGCATAGCGAAGAGGCCATAAAACAGCTCCTCTACCACCCTTCCCTCTTTCCTCCTCTCTATCTGCAATAGGCATAATAGTAGATTTAGCATCTTCCGGGGTAAGGCTTTCTGGAAGGCTCTGAATACTACTAAAAACGGCCTCTAAAGCCTTTTTTGCTAGTCCTGGACGCTCTTCTAACTCTTTGGCAAGTAATCTATCTATGGCTATATTGGGTCTAAAAAATAGACAGGCTAGCTCATTTTTGAGCATCTCACCAGCCTCATTAAATGTACGTGCCCTTTCCTTAAGAAGTGGCGCTGAACGATTGAGTATTTTAGTATCATATGACCTCGCGTCAGGGATATGTGAAATGTATAAATTATTGTCCATGTGACGCATGTACTGCTGGTTTACAGATAAAAGTTTTTCTCTATCCCACGCAGCTCCACTCTTTTGAACCTGTGTTAGTGAAAAGATTTCTGTTAATTCTTCAAGTGTAAATTCTTCTCTATCATCGCTTGGATGCCACCCAAGGAGTGCTAAATAATTAATTAAAGCTTCCGGCAAGATCCCCTCGTTGCGATAATCAGCTACACTGGTAGCACCACTTCGTTTAGAAAGTTTGGCGCGTTTTGCATCAAGAATAAGTGGGAGATGTGCATAAACTGGGCGAGTAGCACCTAGTGCTTCCTGTATAAGAATTTGTCTAGGTGTATTTGATATATGATCCTCACCACGGATTACGTGTGTTATGTTCATATCCATGTCATCAACAACAACAGCAAAATGATATAGAGGGTCATTTATTGCTCGCGCAATAACAAAGTCACCAAGCTCACTTGTGTCAAATGTGATATCTCCCCTAATCTCATCGTAGAAAGTTATAGAACGACCTGTATTTTTCAGGCGAACTACCTCCACAGTTTCGCCTTCTTTGTTTCGACTCTCTTCTTTTGAGATATATGCGGATTCTTCATCAATAAGTTTTTTCAATAATTCCGTATGTCGTTCCTTGCGATCACTTTGACGTATAACTTTATCGCTCTTGAGACCAAGCCAAGCAAGTCCTTCAAGTATGTCAGTTTCGTACTGAGCCTTGCTACGCTCTTTGTCTGTATCTTCTATACGTATAACAAAGCTCCCGTCATGTTTTTTTGCGTAAAGATAATTAACTAAAGCTGTACGAGCAGTACCTATATGAAAGAACCCTGTAGGGCTTGGAGCAATGCGGGTTATAACACTCATAATTCGTGTGACAGAACAATGGACAATATTCCTTGAGCAAGGACTTTTGCTGCGTCAGTATCTCCAAAGGATGCAACTTTCTCGCCCATTGTTTTTGAAAGTTCTGGATTGCCAGCAATGCGCTTTATCTCGGAAGCCATTATATGTGGGGTTAGGTTTGCTTCCTCTATAACTACTGCCCCACCTGTTCCGGCAAATGTATATGCATTTGTTCGTTGGTCATGACTAACGCTTTCTGGAATTGGGATGAGTATTGCTGGTTTTTTCCATAGAGCAATTTCAGCAATTGCGCCCGCGCCGGCACGAGAGATAATCAAATCAGCTGCACCTGCGGCGCGTTGCATAGCTGTCTCTGAAAGATAGTCAAAAACATGGTACCTGTCTTTGTGTGGATTTTTGTACAAAATGACATTTGCCACGCCTTCTGTTTCTGTTAGTTTCCCTCGTCCAGTTTGATGAATTACATTTGCAAAAGAAACAATTTCGGGAAGTGTCCCTGTAATCGTTTCATTTATTCGTACTGAACCAAGAGATCCTCCAAGTACAAGTACTGTCGGTATGTTAGTTTCAAGACCGAGGTATTGTTTTGCTCCATTTGGTTCAGCGCGAGTCAGTACACGACGTACGGGAATACCTGTTCTTGCAATTTTACCCTGTACCTTCTTCGGAAAATATTTTGCACTGTCTCCAAAAGAAATTGCGATTTTCTTAGCCCATTTTGCAGCAAGCAGGTTTGCTCGTCCCGGTTTTGCATCTGATTCATGTATAACTACTGGGATGCCGAGCAGTCTAGCGGCAATGGTGGTTGGTACGCTACCGTACCCACCTTTAGACACTACTACGTCAGGATATATGCGGAACAATGTAAATATTGCAGATATGATTCCATATATAGTTATAAATAATCCTGTAATGTTTTTGAAAGTTGCGTATCGGCGTATTTTTCCAGCTGGTATACGTATAAAGACAATTCCATTTTCAAAAAGTGCGTTCTCGTCAAATGGCGCGGGGGCTATAAAAAATAATTTAGGCTCTATTAGTCTACGAGCACGTACTTCAGTCTGTATAGCCTCTGCAATGGCAATAATTGGGTAAAAATGTCCACCTGTCCCACCTCCTGTAAATGCAATAGTCATATTATGTGTCTCGTATTATACCAGCTCTACCTTGTTGTGTGTTTGCGATGAGTCGCTACATTTAGAATAATCCCGCACATAGCCAATACGGACAGTAGAGCAGTGCCTCCGTGGGAAACGAATGGCAAAGGCAGGCCAGTAAGTGGAATTATCCCAAGCATGGCACACATGTTTACGAATGCTTGTATAACAATTAGAAATGAAAAACCAAGTGCAAGTAATCCACCAAAAAGATTTGAAGCGTCGCCAGAGATAACGATTCCACGCGCTGCTAATAGTACAAAAAGCATTACAAGTAATGCGCTACCTATAAACCCTGTCTCTTCTGCGAAAACTGCGAATACAGAGTCGCCAGATGGTTCTGGAAGATAATTAAACTTCTCAATCCCCTGTCCAAACCCCCTGCCTACAATTCCACCTGACCCAACAGCAATAAGCGCTTGTTGTATTTGATAACTTGACCCAAGAGAGTCAGTGGTGGGGTCTATAAACGTCTTAACACGCTCTAGAGCATATGGGCGAGCAAGAATTACAAGCCCTAGGGCTATTATTCCAAGTAAAAGCAATATTCCTAAATCTCTCCAAGGAGCACCGGCAGCTAGATACATTACAGTTGCTGTTAAGACAATTAACAACGTGGTAGAGGTATTTGGTTGCAATAGGAGCAGTAACACTGCAGGGGCTATAATTCCAAGAAACGGCAATAGGCCACGTCTTGGTTCTTTTAATACGCGAGTGCGTGGAGCAAGCCACCAAGCAAGTACAAGCACAATGCCAATTTTTAGAAATTCTGCTGGCTGGAGTGTAGTGAAGCCTATGTCAATCCATCTTGTCGCGCCATTTGCCGTTGCTCCTATACCTGGTATGAAAACCATTGCTGTCAGGATTAACGTTGCACCATAAGCCCATGGAGCAAGATGTTTTATGGTCGCAAGCGGTATGTTTCGCATAAGAAAAAGAGCAAGCATACCAAGTCCAAATCCAAACCCAGTTTGTAGTAATATATCCTTAGATAGTGATGCGTCTTCTCTTGCCAAAAATCCTAATGTTGCTGAAGCAAAGATAGCAAGTCCGCCAAGAGCCAGCGTCATTGCTATGCCAAAAAATATACGATCTCCGGAAAATCCCTTCATGACTACGTTGATCCTATGAGTGCCAGCGCAAGCCCAAGAACTCCAGCAATAATGGTAATCACCCAATAACGCATAGTTACTTTATAAGGAGGCCAACCAATAGCCTCAAAATGATGATGAATTGGCGCCACGTGCAAGAGTTTACGTTTAAATACTTTCTTCCAGAAGATCTGTAGAAGTGTTGTTATCACTGTGGCAGTGAGTGGCAACGCAATCAATGGTAATAGGAATACTCCTACGCCACCACTTAATGAATCCGTGGCGAAGGCGGTCATAGCAAGTGCAAGAGTAAGGGACATGCTCCCTGTCTCAGACATATAGAAACGCGCTGGAGGTATATTAAACCAAAGAAATGCGAGAATCCCGCCAGCACACGCTGCAGAAAAAGCAGCAAGTGAGATTTCATTTTGACCAAATGCAATACCAGAATAAGTCATAAATATGATTGCAAATACACCACCAGCAAGTCCGTCTATCCCATCAATCGTGCCACCGGCATAAAGAGCGAGTGTGACAAGTGAAAAAAATGGGACAATATACATCCCTAAATATATCGGGTCACTAAATGGTATTCCAATTGTAGATACTCCCAACTTTGCGTAAAACCACCATCCAGCAACGAGTCCCATGGTACCGACAATAAAAAGTCTTCTAGTAAGGGAAAGTCCGCCACTACTCTCTGTTACCTCTAGGAAATCATCAACAAGGCCAGCAACGCCACCAACCATAAGCGCAAACAAAGGAAGCCATGTTTGGCTCCTGTTCACAAAATCAAGCTCAAGGAATGGCCCACCAATTAATCGTGCAAGAAGAAAAAGAACAATTGTAGCGGAAAGTACAGAAGCCCATATTAATATACCGCCCATTCTTGGTGTGGATACTTCCCTTTCTTTGTGAAGACTGTCAAAGATCGGCGTACCACCACCACCAATTCCATTGCCTTTCCCAGATTTCTTTTTCCATGCACGTTTACGATACAAAAAAGCAGAGAGAATTGGAGCAAATATAATACCCAGAATAAAAGCTAACACAGAAGGAATTATCACTTTGACAGCTAGACTAATCATAGTGATGTTATGTTAGCGAAGCGCGCGAGTGTTGCGCTAACTAGCGCTTGCGCATCAGTAAAGCGCGCTTCTTGCGTTGAGCCTAAGACAACTACAGAGATTGGGTGATTTATCCCAACATCAAAGACAATTGCAAGGTTACCGCCAGCTAAATCAGTAAACCCAGTCTTTGAGAGCAAGATGCCAGACGTATATTGGACAGTAGGGTTCGTGTTCCCCACCGAATATGAATATCCGGCAGTGTCGGTACCGCTTGTTGTCGCTTGTGTTGTGGCAAACGCAATGTCTGGAGCTCTCTCAGCTAAAGCGCCAGCAAGTATTGCCATGTCGTATGCTGAACCATATCCACCAGACACAGCTTCATTTTCATCCAATCCACTTCCGTTCACTGCGTAAGTTTGATCAAGACCTAATGCGCTTGCAGCCCCAGCAAGCATAGAGTGTGTTGTAATTTGTTTGCGTATAGAAACAGCTTCGGCTATAGCCGCCGCTCCATCGTTTAAGGAGGCTGTTAAAGTAAGTTTTGCGAGTGTATCAAATGAAATTACAGTGCCTGATGAAAATACATGTGTTGATTCAAGTTCTGTAGCCGAATCAGATATTGTTATAAGTGTATTTGGTGAGAATGTCTCAACAGCAGCGTACACTGTAAGAAGTTTAGTGAGCGACGCTAGTGGCAACTGCGCATCAGAATGCTTTTCATATAAGATTTCTTTGGTAGCTAAATCATAGACAATAGCCGCCTTTGCTTGAATGGGTACATTTTCATATACGTCTTTTTCTTCAACTGTAGACACTCGTATCTCACCTTGGGGTGCGACCTTTGGAGCAAGAGGAATAAATAGAAAGATCGCCAAAAGAAATGAGCACATCATTAGAGCAACCCCCGCTTCCTTCATGCGTCTAGAATGAACGGCTATTTCTTTCAGTTCCCTGTTGTCCATAATTATGTTGAGCTACGCACTTCTTCATTCTTGGAAGTTTCCAATACAACCTGCTCGGATTCTTTAGAGAGCTCATCAAAACGTGGGAGCTGTTCAACTTTAGTTACCCCTAAGTATGCAAGTGCCTCAGTTGTAATTGAATAACGAATACGTCTCTTATCGCTCGGGTCTTCCTTGCCTTCAATAAGTCCACGAAGAAGAAGTGTTCGTAGAGAAGCGGAGGAGTTTACTCCGCGTATCCAATCAATCTCCCCGCGAGTAGAGCCAGTACGATAAGCGATTGCAGCTAGTGTTTCCAATCCAGCCTTTCCTAAATCTTTAGATACCTCACTTTCTCTGAATTTTTGCACAATCTCCATTGCCTCAGGAGCAGTACGTAACTCCAAGTCAGCCTCTGTCTCAATTACGGCTAATCCAGTACCTTCAAGAGATTCATGAAGTACAGATATTGCCTTTGAAAGATCTTCATGGTTGCACCCAAGCACCTTACTTACGTCTTTTTTTGGCACTGCATTCCCGGAAGTAAAAAGCAGAGAAAGTAGAGCGGCCGGTGGAGTCAACATATGTATATGATAAACGAAAGTGGCCTCACTGCAAAACAGTGAGACCGAAGGTTTTTAAGCTTGTGGAGGTGTCCAGTTTTCAGGCACCTGCATACCAAATAATAAATTCATTTCCGCAAGCCTATCCTCAATTTCAGAGAATGCTTTTGGTCCCAAATTAGGCAAATCCATCATCTGGGCTCTTTCTTTTTGGATTAGTTGCCCAACACAACAGATCTTTTCTGCACTAAGGCAGTTTGTCGCACGGGCGGTGAGTTTCAGATCTTGAATAGAAAGATCCAGAATTTCGTTTGAAATTACCAACACGCACCCAGTTTTTTGTATAAATCCTCGTAAAATTGGGAGGAAGCGCTGAAGTTCCTCAGGTGTTAGTTCTTCTTTCAACCACACCACAGCCTGACACGTATTGCACGGGTTGAATGGAGTGCATCCTTTCTTGTGGACATTAATATCCATCTGTTACTCCTGCAGGGAACAAGACAAATCACACTATGACATATCTAAGTGGGAATATCAATACCGAGGCATTCCAGTATCTGTATGAGAGATACGTATGTCTCCATATATCTCAAATTGCTCTGCGGCTACCGCTCCCTGCTTCACAAGTTCAAGAAGAGCAAGAAACGATACAATTACATCTACTTTTTCTTTTGCTGTGCCAGAAAATTCTTTAAAAGAAATATTTATTGCTTTTTGTACTCGCGCGGCAAGCTCATTCATCATTTCCTCTATTGTAACCATTGGCTTTACACGCGCTTCAGGTAATTGCTCCACCTCTTCTCGTGCTTCCAAAATACGAGCTAGCGCGTCAGTAAGTGCATTTGCGCTAAGATCTCGTGCTGGCGCGAAAAATGGTACAGGCTTCTTTTGCCCTGCAGAAATCATTATTTGTTTGCCAAATATACTGGAGAGTTCTCTAGAAGCGTTGCGTATGCGTTCATAGATCATCAGACGGTTTTTTAGGTCTTCCACGTCTGCATTCTCCTCCTCCGTGAGTACTAGATCAGGAATGAGTGATTTAGATTTTATAAGTATAAGTGTTGCTGCAATTTGTATAAAATTTGCTGTTTCTTCAACAGGAAATGCCTCTTGCCTGCGTACGTGTTGAATATAGTCATCAGTAATACTTGCCAAGGCCAATTCATTTACCAAAAGTTTACGCGCCTCTATAAGATCCAAAGCTACTTCAAATGGCCCTTCGTACGAAGGGGTCTTTATAGAGAATCCTGTCTTGCGTGATAATGTATCCATTTAAGGTTCTATTTCTTAAGTAGTTATAATATGTGACAACTAACCATCTTTCTTTTATGGTACCAGAGATTTACTCCGCATCTCCTATCTTCTCCGCATCTTCATGTAAAAGTTGGTCAATTCGATTGATGTCACGTGGGAAGAGTGTCGCCTCTTTCACATTTGAAAGATTGAGAAATTTTTGCGTGAGACGTTCCAGTCCCATTCCCCATCCGCCATGCGGTGGCATACCGTATCTAAAAGCCTGCAAATAATAGGAAAATCTCTTTGGATCTAGCCCTTTAGATTCTATGCCAGCAATAAGGTCAGCAAGCTCGTGTCGGCGTTGTCCACCAGTGGTAATTTCTACGCCACGGAACAGGAGGTCAAAGCTACGGGTGTGCGCACTGTCTTCAGGGTCTACAAAAGTATACATTGGCCGTTTGCTCATAGGATAGTGAGTAATAAATACAAAATCACTGCCCCGCTCTGTGAGTGCCCACTCACAGAGCCATCGTTCATCCTCGGGCTCTAGGTCAGGCTCTGCGCGGTTATCTCGTCCTGTTTCTTTATAAATAAGCTCCTGAGCCTCTTTCAGTTTCATGTGTGGAATTTTCTCTGGAAGCATAGGGATATTGGCTCTAAGAAGTGCAAAATCATGCGAACATGTTTGTTCTAAACTCCGTATGATGGCACGCATCAAGCGAGTTTCCATATCCATAAGATCGGTATGGTCGTTAATAAATCCCATTTCCATATCCATGGAAGTGTATTCATTGAGGTGGCGTGTGGTCGAATGCTTCTCTGCTCGGTATACATTTCCGATAGAATAAACGCGTTCAAATACGCCCACCATAATTTGTTTATAGAATTGTGGGCTAGTGCCCAAGTGTGCCATCTTTTCATTGAAATAAGGCACTTGAAACACATTAGCTCCGCCTTCAGCGTCATCGCCAATTAATTTAGGAGCTTGGAATTCAGTAAATCCTTCTGAATCTAAAAAAGCTCTATATGCTTTTACTATCTCTGTTTGTACTCTAAAAATCGCTCGCGAGCGTGCACGACGGAGTGTCAGAGGTAGGTGGTCTAAATATGTGTCCAGATTCAAATCAGCTCCTTCTTCAAATGGTAATTCTTCAGATTTAGACAAAACAGCAATTGCAGTTACTTCAAGTTCAATGTCACCGTTCTCCCCTTCTGTACGCATCTTCTCTGGGCGTTCATTCACAATTCCTTCAATAGAAACCACCCATTCACTCCGCAGTTCTTGCGCTGTTGTAAGTGCTTCAGAATGATTTGGTAAGCATACGGCCTGTATTTTCCCTGTGCGGTCGCGAATATCAAGGAATATAAGTTTCCCGTGATCACGACGAACATCTACCCAACCAGCAATAGTTATTGTCTCGTTCTTGTATTGCCCTGCCTTGCCAATAAGTGTTCGTTCCATGTTTATATATTAATCAACACCAATAGTTTTTCGTACCCCCTCCATTTTTGCTGTAGCAACAATGTTCGCTTCCTGTTCTCCTCGCGCGAGCGCCTCGTCTACTACCTCGGGATGAGCTTCAAGCTCTTCATATCTCGCACGCATAGGAGCAAGATAGCGTTCCAAGTCCTCAATGAGAAGTTCTTTGAGAATCTTGTACTTCCCCTTATATTCCTCGTAGATTTCGGTAAGTTCTGTCTCGGCGCGCACAAGTTTGTGTATGGCGTATACGTTTTCAGGACGGTCGCCAGAAGAGTCAGTGACAATGCTCATGACTGCCTGTGCAAGTTCGTCGCGTGTGGAAAAAAGCGGGATTACGTTTCCGTAGCTTTTGCTCATTTTCTGTCCGTCAGTACCGGGGACAACGCCCGCGTCTTCTTTGATGTATGCCTTCGGAAGCGTAAACGTCTCCTGTTTAAATGTGCGGTTAAATTTTTCTGCAGTGTCCCGCGCGTACTCAACATGCTGTTTCTGGTCGCTCCCTACGGGCACTATCGTTGCATCATATAAAAGAATGTCTGCCGCCATAAGAATTGGGTAGTTAAACTTCCCTACACTTATCTCTTTATTTTTAGCCTCAGCGTCCTTAAACGCATGTGCGCGCATTAAGTATGGCATCGTTGTTATGGTGTCGAAAATCCAAGCAAGCTCAGTGTGTGCTGGTACATCTGACTGCTTAAACAACACCGTCTTCTTTGGATCCAGCCCAGCTGCAAGATAGCCCATTGCAACTTCCCTAGTGCGTCGCCTCATTTCTTCAGGTTCTTGAATTGTGTTGAGTGCATGATAATCAACCACCATTAGATAAGAGTTGTACTCGCCTGAATTGGCGAGTTCTATTTGTTGGCGCATAGCACCGAAGTAGTTGCCAATATGAAGATCTCCTGAAGGCTGGATACCAGAGAGCATTACAGGCTTTACGTCCATGGCGCTACGATACCACACTTTAAGTTAGTGAAAAATAACAGCAGAGATTTTCTCTGCTGTTATGGCGTTGGAATCTATTTATGCAATGATTTCCAGATGTATCCGTTTCCCGTGAGCAATCCTTAGGATCATTCGGTGCACGAGCCTGCAAACCCTTGGGTGAATGATGTAAGAAATCACACTCGGAAGCATTGGATGAGTTATCAAGAGGTCAATGCGGTTTGGGTATAGTCTAATATTCCCATGCACCTCAACATATTTAGGTGTTATGCATGCTGGTACATTTGGAATGGAGATACCAAGATCCATCAATGCATTTCTTCCTTGTTCAGATTTCAGTTCTTTTACGATGAGTTGAAAAGAGAACTGAAACACATCTGAGCTGACCCATCCTTCTTTGTATCCAATGTGCAGTCCGTCAAACAATTTAAGGAATTCTTCCACAAATTCTTTAATATATGAACGTTCGTTCCCATGCTCAATATTATGGAGAAACCGAAACGTCTGATCATCTTCTGGTAAAATCTTCGCGAACACTTGGCACCTCCATGTGAGCAGAATCTATCTCTACCATACTCTTGTAATAAGTAAATGCAAGATAATAAAATACATATCTGTGTATATTGCGCATTACAGTTCATAGTACTGGTTCTTTTACAGAACTACAGTAAAGTCCCCAATAAACGGGGACTTAAGATGAAATAAAGTTAAGGTAGAGGTCGTTCTGGCCAAACTACCTGACCTCGGTCATTCACTATAATGACTTGCGTCTCATTAATGCTCAATTTTTCAACACAGCTGATTAACTCGTTTTGATGTGTGATTGGTCGCTCGTCCAGATAATTCCATTCATCTGGGTTATTGATACCACCAATTCGTGGCATTGAAAATGCGCGAAGGTGATTTTTCCGAGCTCGTAGCGTCATTGCTGATTTAAGAACGGCGCTCATAAGGTGCTCCTATTGAAACCGTCTGCACTATAACACATATAATATAAAAATCCCACACAGACTTTGTGTGGGATTTTTATATGAACAAGTTGTGCGCCGAGCTGGATTCGAACCAGCGTAGGATAAATCCGACAGGTTTACAGCCTGTTGCAATTGACCACTCTGCCACCGACGCAATGTATCCGAGTATAACGGATTACTCTCGTTATTTCAAAGCGATGACCATGGTGCCGCGCTTCCCTTTCCGTACCAAGACAGCTCCGTTTTTCAGGTCGCCCAAATGCACCTCTTGATCTGGTTTTTCTATTAGAAATCCGCCGAGCATAACGCTACCTGCAGTGATGAGCCTACGTGCATCTGATCTTGATTTTGCCAACCCTCCATTGGTAAGTGCTTCTGCAAGCGAATATCCTTCCTCGAGTTGTTTTTTTGAGAGAGTGAGTGATGGAGCTTCTGCGAGAACTATGTCACGTTCAATCGTTGAGAGCTGATCAATACTTCTATTCCCAAATAGGGCAGATGTGGCTGCTATTGCTGATGCAGTAGCAGCTGGACCATGAACTAATTCAGTAACTAATCGCGCAAGCGTTTCTTGAGCTTGTCGTTCACCAGGACTGCGTTTGTGCATTTCCATCAGTGCTCCTATCTCCATCAACGAAAGGAATGTATATATATTTAGATATTTTTCAATACCGGCATCCGGCAAGTTGAGCCAGAATTGATAGAACTGGAATGGCGAGGTCTTTTTCGGATCAAGCCAGACGGCGTTTCCTTCTGATTTCCCAAACTTCTTACCAGTGGAATCAGTGACAATGGGACCAGTAAAAGCAAAAGCCTCTTTACCTAATTTTCTACGAATAAGCTCCACACCAGAGAGAATGTTCGTCCATTGGTCAGAACCTCCAATTTGTAAATCAATTCCTTTTTTTTGGTATAGGGCGAGAAAATCATATCCTTGGAGTAGTCCATAGGAAAATTCAGTATAGGAAATACTTTCATCCTGTGTATCAAGGCGTTTCTTGATAAGATCACGCTTTACCATCTCGTTTACTGTAAAGTGTTTGCCAATATCGCGCAGGAAGTCTAGCAGGCGTATCTTTGAAAGCCAATTTGCGTTGTCTACGATCGGTACACGCTTGCCGAGTATGTGCGACAATTGGGCGCGTAATTTCTTGGCATTCTTAGCAATTGTCTTTTCATCAAGAAGGATGCGCTCCCCTTTTTCTTTAGGGTCGCCAATCATACCAGTTGCTCCACCTACTAAGAGGGTTATCTTGTGGCCAGCATCAGACAGGCGTTTCAACGTAAGAAGTGGCACGAGGTGGCCAACATGGAAAGAGTCTGCTGTTGGGTCTGCGCCAAGATACACATGGCGTTGTGCGGATAAAATATCCTTAAGAGGTGCTGAGGTTTGTTCTACCAATCCTCGTGCTTCCAATTCTTCTGATAGATTCATCACAATGACTATATCACGCTACTCTTCTAAGAAGCCACCCGCTTGATGTGCCCAGAGTTCGGCATAGAGTCCATCACTGGCAATGAGCTCATCATGAGTACCATCTTCAATAATGCTCCCTTTGTCCATGACGATGATGCGGTCCATAGCACGCAGTGTCGACAGACGGTGTGCGATGGCTATAACAGTACGGTTTTCCATAAGCGCCAAAAGTGCCTTTTGCACAGCAATCTCACTTTCACTGTCGAGTGCAGAGGTGGCTTCGTCTAAGAGGAGTATTGGCGCATCTTTTAGCATGGCGCGGGCAATGGCTATTCGTTGGCGTTGTCCTCCGGACAACTTAATACCTCGTTCTCCTACAAGTGAGTCATACCCATCAGGAAGTTGTGCAATGAATTCTTTTGTCTGTGCGCGTTCTGCTGCTTCTTGTATTAGCGCGTCCGTTGCACTTGGGTTACCGTAAGAAATATTCTCACGAATCGTGCGATGAAATAAAAGAGGCTCTTGCGGCACCACGGCAATAGTCTTGCGTAGACTTTCTTTGGTTACAGTGGCGATAGGCGTCCCGTCAATGCAAATAGCGCCTGAGTCTAGGTCGTAGTGGCGGAGAAGAAGTTTTACCAAAGTTGACTTCCCTGCACCACTTCGCCCTACCAATCCCACGCGTTGTCCAGCAGGGATGGTTAGGGAAAGATTGTCGAATATCCTCACTCCTTCATAGGAGAAGGACATATCGGCAAAAGTCACGATGCCACGTACGTCAGTAAGTGCCCCTGCGCCAGATTGATCTGAAACTTCATACGGGACGATAATGTCACTAAGGCTCTCTGTGATTTGACCCCAAGCATCACCGAATTCATTCATACGATTTCCAATATAGGTAATACGGTCTTGTACAAGGAGTGTGATGGTAAGAACCAAGACCACATCCCCCACCGTCAGGAGGCCCGTGGTCACTAAGTAGGCGGCCGTGGTAATCATTCCTCCTATGAAACACACTTGAAGAATGCCGTTTAAGAGCCGTACATATTCAGAATATCGCCATCTCGCCATACCGGCCACGCGTCGCTCGATGATAAGCTTTTCCAAACGAGAAATCTCGTAGGGGCGATGTGCGTACTCATGTACTGCGGTGATGTTAGTCAAAAAATCTACCGTTGCGCCGCCAAGAGTATTTTCTGCACGTTGAGCAGTTGAAGAAAGTGGGATGCCCTTCCGGACAAGCCAGATATTCATAGGAGTAATAACACATACCCACACCAAAAAAATGAAAGCGACAGGGGGCGCCGTATGAAAAGCTAATGCAAAACTGGCAATAATTGCTGTTAAGAAGGGCGTGAAGTCCCACAGTATGGTTGATGCAATATCTTTCGCACTGCCCGCTGCTTGGCTAATTTTGCTTGAGATTGAACCAGCAAACCTATCAGAAAAGTATGCCTGACTGTGACGAGTCACATATGAAGAGAGTGCGTGTCGTGATACTGCTCTGACGCCTGTCATACTCCGCATCCCAATAAGGCCACTTCCTCGCCACAAGAGTATCTCCATTAATGAGATTAGAACAAAGGCTCCAGTTGCATGCCAGAAAAGTGTAAGTCCAGCGGGCGTATTTATATGAGTCGCAACGTTGACTATGGTCTTAAAAATGTAGGCAATAGCGGTGCCACTAAGGCTTGCAATAATGACGAAAATGAATGCCGTCAGAGCACTCCATCGGAATGGTTTGATAGAAAACCAAAGAAAATGCAGTGGATTTGTGGGAGGTGGGAGTGTGTCATTCCAGATATCTCTCATGTATTCCAGAGTATACAGCTAACCATGTTAACGAGCCAAGAAGAAGAGGCCAAGAAGCGGAGCAATGAACCACCAGAAGAACCACTGCTTTGCGGCAAACAAAGCATTAACTGCTGGCGTGAATGTATATACGTCCTGTACGGGGAATACGTGATACGCAAGTGCGAGCGCAAATCCTGCACTAAGAAATGCAAGCAGTATGAGCCCAAAAAGTCCGATATATACAAAGTCAGATACCACAACACGGCGCAAAATCAGATAGGCGATCAAAGTGAGAGCGCTATATACCGCAATTGCCGACACTAGAGCTGTAAGAGCAGGAGCCGAAGGAAGGTATGCTCCGTATGGGAAGACGGTGTACGCTCCGTACGCAGCATAGAAGGCCAAGATTAAGCCAATGAATGGCCCTCGTCCGCGATACCAAGCAAATAGAAAGAAGGTGGAGAATAAGATTATGACAATAAGGAAATCGGTACCCCATGCCCATGCAGAAAGTACTGTATCTGTAGCCAGTGTATGTACCTGAATCAATCCATCTGAAGCGTTCATATGCTAGCAGTGTAACTGCTTTCCAGTATCTCTGGGGTATTGATATGTTTATAACCCCTCTTTCTGTAAGCTCTCAACAGCTTTCTTTGCTGCTCCAGAGAGTTTCTGTGGTAGTGCAACACGAACGTGGACAA
>JBFJWB010000009.1:0-20070 GCA_041623915.1 Minisyncoccia bacterium
CACTTCGCACCAGGGTTGCGCAAGGGAATCCAAAATTGAGCATGACAATCTGAACATTCATGTAGCGTATAAGCAACTCGTGTCTGTTGATCTTCGTGTTCTTCAATAGCAGAATTCTCACCTTCACGGTTACAAAGTGGGCACAACATATTCATTTCAATATATGACGATATATCTCTTTTGTCTCGTCTGCCATTTTCGACCAAGAAAATTCCTGCGCACGAGCGAGTCCGCGTGTACGCAACATGTCTCTGAGTGACGCGTCTGCAAGCAAATCCCCCATGGCCCGCGCTATTGCAGTAGGATTCTTCGGGTCTACTAACACTGCAGAATCCTTGCCTATTTCTGCAAGAGCTGATGTGTTTGATGTGATAATGGGCACGCCCGCTGCCATTGCTTCAATGATAGGCAGTCCGAACCCTTCTAGTAATGAAGGGAATACAAATATTTCTGCACCAGAGTACAGGGCGTTTAGGTCTTCGCTTGCAACAAAGTCAATAAAGCGTATGTCGTGCCTAAACAAAGAACGACGAGCTTCCGCAAAAACCTTCTCGGAACCAGGGCAAGGTCTCCCTACCAACACCAATTGTTCTTCCCTCTCTGGGAATGTTGTTCGAAACTCATTGTACGCCTGAATGAGGGTGGGTATGTTTTTATGCGGCTGTAGTCGAGACACGTCTAGTATGTACGGTGTCTCAATACCATACTTCTTAACCATGGCTCTCGCACACTCTTTCCCCAGAGGACGAAACATGGAATCAACTCCGAGATACGTAGTATGTGTCTTTTTTGGATCCGTATGATAGTGAGTAATCACTTCGTCTCGCGCAAAATCTGAGACCGCGAGAAATGCATCCACCCGCTTATTAAAGCGCGCCAGCACAATATTAAAGATTTCCTTTGATAAATCAAAAAAACCTGTCTTGAGAGTAATTTGTCCCGCACCATGCACAGTGACCACTCGTTTTCGCGCCGGAGCAATTCCATAAAATGGATATAGTCGAGGCTGTAACCAATGAATAATATCGAATTCCTCTTTTGTTGAGAGGAAGAATGCAAATTGTGATGCGAAACGCGAGCCGTATGGTAAACGTATGTTCGGCATTATAATTTCTCGAGCATTAGAATATAATGGATCGTTTACTTTTTCATAATGGACTAGTGTGTATTCGAATTCATTTGTTTCCGATGCTGTCAGCTCCTCTATTAATTTACGAGCGTATAGTGCAGTGCCCATGGCAGAACGATTATCCATCGTGTAACTCATAAGCGCGACTCTAACCTTAGGAGATTGTTGTTTCATGTACTCTCCATTAAAAAGTCCCCCAGTTCTGTGTAAAGTCGATACTTGTCTTGAAATTTGTCACGAAAACTCTCTTTCTTATTAGCAACATACGCAGAAAGAAGTGTGTGGAGTTTTTCTTGTGTTAAAGATTGGTCATATATTGAAATTATATCTTTCGTATCCTTACTCAATATATACTTGACCAGTTTATCAGATGACAACTTTAAGACGTGTTGTCCGTAGTGAGACAAAAGATCAAATAGGTCGAACACTTGTGGGCCATCGAAACTCGCATTTTCAAAATCTATAATTTTAAGACCCGTTTCTGTATTTAGAATATTATCAAGTGTAAAATCGCCATGTACAAATCCTGCTGGTGTTGTAACACCCTGCACGTCTATACTGCCCGTTCGCGCGGAACAATGTACCTTTGCTAAAAGATTGACAGCATTTTTAAGTGCGGAAGCGTCAAAAACATATGGTTTTCCTTGTATGAAAAGAAACAGCTGGGCTGGGCCTTCCATGGCACATGGGAGTACGAAGTATGGTGATCCGATGCGGACAAGATTCTCAAGAAGAACTTTGTCAGCGCTTGTGTGTGAGCCTGCACGTTTTATTTTGAAGACATACTTGGGCATGCGTTTTCCATCTGGAATAAGAAAAAAAGAAACATAACCAGCATCGCTACGGTTACCAACTACTTTAATTGGCTCAAACCTTGTCTCATTCTTTGGCAAAAGCGGACGCAAGTACCTCTCAAGCAACCGCTCCCCTTTTCTGTCTCCAGCACTTGCAAGAAACAGGTAGCTTGGAGCAAAGAATCTCTCAAGACGGAGCGCGCGTAATCCACGATACAGTAAATTATTTGTCTTCGTAGTGAATATGGATTTGTGGAGCCTGTTAAATGCGTATGCGTACGCGGAGTGATCATGGTAGGAAAACAAGAAATATGGGTCCTTGTAGCTAGCAACTGGATATATTGTCTCAATGTCGTCCCGAACAAAACCACTATCCGCAAATAGTGCACGATACCCAGAATGGGCGTACGTGTAGGTTCGATATCCTTCTGGTTTACCTTGAAGTTTGCAGAGCACATTAGCAAAAAAGCGAGGTACCACAGATGTATAGAGAAGTTGGCTATGCGGATCCTTTACGTTCTTGAAATATCCCGGGAAATATCTGCCCTCAATGCCGACATAAAGCGAACCTCCATCCTTTAGAAGTGTTCGTACATGGGACAGGAAACGCTGTTGATGCTTTTGCGGAGATCCTGTCGGTACGCCCGCGCCAATCCATTCCAACACACCATTCATGAGTATGAGATCAAATGACTTCTCTTTAAAAGGTAAGTTGCACTCCTCAAAGGCCCCCACCTTTGCACAGGAAATATTCTGACAATTCTTTTTATCTGCCAATGTTTTAAGAAACTTGAGTATCTCCAACGATCCGTCTACAGCATAGACTGTGGCGTTTGGCATGCGTTGTGCCAATGGAATTGTAATATTTCCAAAACCGGAACCCAAATCGAGTATTGTAAAGTCTCCTCGATTCTCTTGTGGCAAGAAATACATAAAGTCGGAACGCTGTAGACTTACAAAGTAACGCGGATTTAGATTGAGCAGGCGACAAGCTTCATATATATCAACTGTTTTGAGTTTTTCCCTGAGAGCTTGTAGCTTCTCTACTGGCAAGTCTACTTTCCAATAGAAATCATCATTCGAGAAGAGCCGTACACCCCCCTCTTCCCGTATATGTTCTTGACTGTAGACCATTGGTCACCAGTATAACGTACACACGCGCACGTCCAAGGACATGTGATCTACATGCGTGCAGCCGACATAATTGCTTGCTCAATAACCTCTATGTTCTTTTCTATTGAAAAGAGAGTCGCTCTTTGTTGCGCTGAACGGCCAAGTGTAGCGGCCTTATCAGGGTGGGCAATTAAGTCTTCAATAGACGCAACTAAGCCACTAACATCCTTCGGTTCAACTAATAACCCATTCTCTCCATCATTAATTAACTCTTCCGTGCCCGACACGTTGGTGGCTACAATAGGGCGACCAGCATCCATAGTGTTAATAAGGGCAATAGACAATCCTTCCCACAAGGAAGGAAATGCGAAAATGTCGCTCACCGCTGCAATGTCTCTTGGTGTTCCAATACCCATAAGTCGTATTGCTTCTGTAAGGCCGTATTCTTCTATCTTTTTTTGAAGAACATTTCGTAATGCACCTTCGCCAAAAATAAGAAAACGTATCATTGGGTATTTGGGCACCAAACGGCTTGCGGCTTCTATTAAATAAATGTGTCCTTTCTGTTCTACAAGCCTTCCAGCTGTGGTTATATATACACACTCTGGATCAAGATCGAGATCGTGTAGAATCTTATTGCGATCTTTTGTTACATCACCAAAGATAAGCTTGGCTGCATTGTGATTAATCACAAATTTTTCCGCTGGAATACGCTCTTGCTCAATTGTAAAATCTCGTACTTGTTTAGACACTACAAAGATTGTGGCGGTCCAACGCGCAAGCAATTTATCAACCAGTATTTGCCAGCGTCTTTTTTCGCGATACACATTGTGTTCGTAGCACATTATTATTGGCACACGACATAGCACAGATGCAGTTCGTACCACAACATTGGTATCAAAGAGGTTGGTAATCACAGCATCGTACCGTTCCCGTCGCATGAACCGGATCAGCTTCAACCACGAACGAATGTCCAGCAAGCCTGAGAAGTTACACTGATGATGCTGAATGTTTGAGGGTATATCCTTAAGAAGGTTATTTTTAGGATTTGTATACAGAGAGAGTAGACATGGCTCAAATTGTGTTCGATTTATTGCTTTCGCTTGTTCGAGCATTAACATCTCAGCCCCACCTATACCGAAATTGTTTATAGCAAAAAGAACCTTGTAGCGACTTCCTTTTGTGGACATGTGAGTATCATCTAGCAACTTCTGGACCAATGCAAGCTATAATGTATATAAACTTTACTATGAATACCTCTGTATCTATAATACTGCCGGCAACCGATGAAACGTATTCACTTACTCAAACGGTAGAACGAGCGCTAAGCCTTCTCCCCAACCGAACGCTCCAATTTCTCATTGTTACCTCCCCAAAGCTTACTACCAATGAATGCCGATCGACGATAGCAGACTTAGGAAGTCGTTACGGAGATACCATAGACACATTTGATCAACATCTTCCAAATATTGGCGGGGCTATACAAAATGCGTTTAGCCGAGCAAAAGGCGATTATACGGTTCTTATGGCATCAGACTTGGAAACGGACCCCTCCGTTCTGCCCGAGCTCATAGGTGCGATTGAATCCGGAGCAGATGTGGCGGTCACTACACGGTGGCGTAAGGGCGTGCGCTTTGTAGGATATCATCCAGTAAAGTTAGTTTTTAACTTCTTCTTTCAGCTTTTGTTCCGCATTCTATACTGGACGAAACTTACTGATCTTACCTACGCATATCGCGCATACCGCACTGATGTCCTAAAAAATATTCGCTGGGAAGAAACTCGATTCCCTTTTCTGTTTGAGACTATAGTCAAACCACTACGTCTTGGCTATAAAATAGTAGAGATTAACGCGCCTTGGGCTGCACGAACCGAAGGAGTAAGTCACAATAGTATTCCACAAACATTGGCATACATACGGACCGGAATGCGCGTTCGCTTTATGCGGAAGCGGGCAATGGTATACTAGGCCGCATTATGTCTATAAAACCAGCTCTCATCACTGGTGGCTGTGGATTTGTCGGCCGCCACTTAGTCAAAGCCCTTCTTGCGCGTAGTGTGCCTGATATATGGATTGTCGACAATCTATCTACAGGACGGTCACCACAAGAATGGCTTGGCCCTAATTGGCAAGAAAATAAAGATGGTAACGTCCATGTATTTAGGAAAGATGCATTTACGATTCATTTTGTGTGCGCTGATGCACTAAGTTTTTTTTACAATCGTGCCAGCACAGATGTGTCCGACACCTTCCCTAGACAGTTTAGTGATATTTTCCATCTCGCCTCTATTGTCGGCGGGCGGGCGCTCATTGATGGAGATCCGCTCATGGTGGCGACGGATCTTGGGATCGATGCAACGTTCTTGCTTTGGCTGACGAGAAAACCAGAACGTGCTGAACGGGTGCTCTATGCTTCATCTTCAGCCGCCTACCCCACAAAACTACAAGGCGAAACTGGTGCACAGGCGCTGACAGAAACCGGCATTGATTTTACAAGTGATCTTGGCACTCCCGACATGACCTACGGCTGGTCAAAATTAACCGGTGAGTACCTTTCAAAACTTGCTCATGAACGATACGGGATACACATTGCCTGTGTTCGGCCATTTTCTGGATTCGGCGAAGACCAAGATCTTACCTACCCCACACCCTCCATTGCACTTCGAATTGCTCGGAAAGATAATCCGATTGAGGTATGGGGCACTGGTGAACAGGGGCGTGACTTTGTACATATTGATGACTGTGTAGACGCGTTCTTCGCTATCCTAGATCATGTTGATGACGGTTCAGGTGTCAATATCGGCACAGGTATCGTGACATCTTTTAACGCTCTTATCTCGCGCATGCTTGCTCTTGAAGGACACGATGGGGTAATCAAGCCATTAACTGATAAGCCAGTCGGCGTTTCAAGTCGTTATGCGGACACAGCGAGACTTTTCAATGAAATTTCATGGAGTCCACGCATTTCGCTTGATGATGGACTGAAGAAAGTGCTCGAAGGTGCGCACGCTCGCCTTGAAGGATCTGATTTGCCATTTACCATTGAATAATCGTTTATGACTACACACAAACACGCAATAGTCACCACCACAATTTTTGTACCTAAACTGCTTGACTCATACGCTGAGGATGCAAAGAAGCATGCTCATGATGTTCTTTTTGTTGTTGTTGGCGATAAGAAAACTCCTCCAGAAACTGAAACGTACTGCGCCGACTTTACTTCCCGTACCGGCTTCCCCATGGAGTATTTCTCCGTGGAACGACAGGATGAGTATTTAGCGCGGTGGCCAGCTTTGAAAGAGCACATTCAATGGAATTGTATCCAACGTCGTAATGTGGGTATTCTTTTCGCCTATGAATCAGGGTGCACAAGTATTGCAACCATTGATGATGATAACTTCCTTGTCGCGAACGACTATATCGGAACGCATGGCATTGGCACAGAACAAGAAGTCACAAGTGTTTCCTCGTCAACTGAGTGGATGAATGTGTGCTCACTGTTGGAAGAATCGCACGGACGCACCTTTTATCACCGTGGATTTCCTTTGGAAAAACGACTCTCAGAAGAACAGTGGTCTGAAACCTCAAAAAAGATCACTCCTGTCGTGAGTGCCGGTCTATGGCTAGGCGATCCTGATGTAGACGCTATGGAACGCCTTTATCATTGGAACGCACCCACTGACGCAACACGAATGAATCGCAAAGGACGATTTTCTCCGAGTCATGGCACTTGGACACCTTTTAACTCACAAAACACCGCTCTAGCGCACTCTGTCATACCTGCATACTTCTTATCACCTAAGATTGGACGATACGATGATATCTGGGCTTCGTACGTGGTGAAGCGTATAGCTGATCACCTTGGAGACTCTATCGCTTTTGGTGAGCCTCTCGTTCGGCAAGAACGCAATCCGCACAATTATTGGCGCGATTTAGATATGGAACGATACGGTCATGCACTTACTTTGTCATTTGTAGAGACGTTAAAGTCCATTACGCTCTCTGGCGTAAACTATCACACCTGTTTTGGCGAGGTGATTGAAGACCTTTCGAAAATGCTTACGGACAAAAAACTTAAAGATGACGAAAAAACTTATCTAGAAGGATATTTTATCGGAATGAAAATCTGGCACGAAACATTTAAATCTTTATGTGCTAGCGAAACGGACAATCAATAATATACCCGAAAGGATAAGCGCTACTCCCACGGCATGTATCGTATTAATATGCTCTCCGAGAAAAAATGAAGCGCCAAGTGTAATAAAAAACGTCATGCCAACCATGACAGGATATCCAATGGCAAGCGGTATATGTTCAAGAGCAACTAAATAAAAGGCTAGGTTAAATGCAAACAACACAGCGGCACTTCCAGCGTATATTGTTGCCTGTGTAATCTGCCCCTGTAGAAGAGCGCCGAAAGAAAAGTGCTTAAGCGCTGCGATTTTGAGTAATACATTTGCTAGGCCATTGCACACAAAAGCAGCTGCGAGAAATAAATATGGCATATGTTACTTGCAACTATACCCTATTCTTAACGACTTTGTATTTTTGAACCATAATCTTCGTACCTTGCACACGACTTCATACGGCTCAAGTACGAGCAAGTGTTTGTTGCAAGTCAGAAGCGATATACTTTGGGCCCGTATGCACGCTCTCTAGGTGCGCACGCACAGTATGCTCTGCATGTATAGGCAATTGTATGCGGACAGATGTATCCTCCACTAAGCCAACAATCTGATACGCGAGCGCAGTAGGGTCCGATACAGGAGCAGACAACACGTCGTCATATCCTTTTAATACTTCTCCAACTATACCGACATCTGTGGTGATAATGGGCACTTTAGCAAGAGCTGCCTCAATCAATGTACGCCCATACCCTTCATATCCACTAGCTTGAATAAATGCGTGAGCGCTCTGCATAAGACCGCGTGCGTCATTGCGTTCACCAAGAAAGATGACTTGTTTATCTAATTTCCATTTACTTACCAATCGTTCTAATCGCGCCCTGCGACGTCCTCCTCCAACAATAAATAGCCCGATCATTGGATATTGTAGTTTGAGAATCTTCAACGCACTTAATATGTCTTCAATTCGCTTCTCTGGCTCTAAGCGTCCAACGGCAATCATGGCGAAAGTGAATGGGTGTGGCGGTAACTTAGTGGACGATGGTAACTCGCTAGACACTGCCACAGGAATAACAATTGGCTCTACGATACTTTCTCCATACTGTTCAATAAGTGAATTCTTTATTCGTTCCGAAACTACACGAATACCGTTTGCCTTAGGAAGAACTATATGCGCAATATGTCTTCGTACTTTATTTATGTATGGTTGTGCAATTCTCGGAGCACGGCGATTCTTGCTTTTAGTAAACCATGGGGAGAGGAAATCGGTATGCACTTGTATATGTAACTTGACTGAAGTGCCACGAGTAGCCTGTACACCAGCCAATCCATGCTCAAATGGATCCTGTGCCGACACAAGTTCAATATCGTGCGCGGTAATGAGCGCCGTAGCTTCCTTGGTGAGTGTACGAACACGAAACAGCTTCCATGTATGTATCGGATGTAGGTGAAGGGCTCCTTCCGACACCGAAAATGAGCCACGCGAGGCAGAAGAAAGAATGTGCAACTCCCCTATCGCCTCAGCATACCCGCGCATGCGCGCACGCTCCTCACTCGTTTCATCAAAAATCTTTGGGTCATTTGATATGAATAAAACTTTCATGCTGTAATTTCTTGTGTAAGTCTGTCCACAAGCACTGGCAGAGAATTAGCATTTACTGTCTTGCCATGAAAAATCTCTACTTGTGCAGTACGATCTTCTTCAGAGAGATCAAGAGCTTTCTCTAGACATGTTGCTAAACTACCCGCGTCCCCTTCACTAAATAGATAATCTTCCCCTACCATGTCTGCCATATCACGACTTACAAATATAGGAAGACACCCACAGGCAATTGCTTTAAAAAGCGACTTATCTAGCATTCCGCTTCTTGCACAATTTACATAAATTTTATGTGAACGATAATACCTATATGTTTCTGTATTTGGTACAGCGCCAACAAAAGTCACACGTTCGCTAAGATCCAAATCCTCAGCTTGCGCTCTAACTTTTTCAGGGAATGATGGCTCTGCCTCCCCTGCTCCACCTACAAAAGTTGCTGTAAAAGAGATATTCTTTTTATAAAGAATTCCGAGAGCTTCCACAAGCAAGTCTGGCCTCTTTGCAGAACTAAAACGACCTAAAAAAAGAATGGAGCGTTCATTACGATCTATTACATCTTCAAGATGGCATGTACTTTTGTCTACTCCGACCGGCATTTGCACTGCTCGTGCATATTTCGCAGTGTATGAAGATTTAGACGTGTAAAACACTTTATTACAAAACGACACAGCAATATCAGTTAAAATACTTCCATCATAATGATTGCGCCAAAAATACACACGCTTGCCCATTAATCTCCAAAGCCATCCTGATACCAGAAGATACTCTTGATTCATATGTACAAAAACCGCGTCATATTCATGTCTATATTTCCACGTTTGTACAAGCACTCGACACGCAGTACGAAGACGGGCTCGATATAACCATGGTCGCATAGAGATTACCTCTATATTTTTTGGTAAATCATGCACACCAACACGTAGAGCAAATACTGTGATTTTCTCAAAACGTGTGGACAGCGCTGAAATCCAGCCATGAAAAAACCCAAGCGTTGCGTCTTCTCGATTTACTGTCTGCGTAAGAATAAGAAGTCGCATAAATAATAGAAATACAGCTATATGATACACTACCTAGAATGAAAATTGTACTTGCAACTCCTTTGTTTCCACCGGAAATTGGAGGTCCGGCAACATACACTAAAGAACTCGCTGAGAGACTTCTTAAGGACCATGAAGTGAGTATAGTAGCTTACGCAAGCACATCAGAAATTATCCAAGGAACGACTCTATATATTGCAAGCAAAAGACGACCGCTTCCTATACGATTAATTAAATATACGTTGCTCATGTGGCATGCCACAAAAGGCGCTGATGTCATATATGTTCAAAATGCTATGGCAGCAGGTCTACCTGCGGTTCTCATAGGAAAGATACGCAAGGTACCAGTTGTACTTAAGTTTGTAGGAGACGAGGCATGGGAACATGCACAGCAAGAAGGTAAAACGACAAAACGTCTTGAGGAATTTTTAGCTAACCCAGATGCTGGAATTGTTGCAAGGTTACGTATGGCAGTGCAAGGATTTGTGCTACGACGAGTAAATATTGTCACAGCACCTTCTGAATACTTACTCTCGGCAGTATGTAAGACATACAACATACCTAAAGACAGAGCTCAGGTAAATTACAACGCATCAGAAAAAGAAGAGATTGTCCCCCTACCAAACACTCCAATCAAACACCAAATTGTGACTACTGCACGACTAGTTAAATGGAAAGGTATTGACGGCATTATAAGAGCAACGGCACTACTCGCTAAACGCTTCCCAGATGTGCACACTACAATTGCAGGAGATGGTCCAGAAGAAAATGCTTTCAAAACACTTGCTGAAGAACTAGGCGTGTCTAAGCACGTGACGTTTTTAGGACGTGTATCTCGTGCGGAAACATGGCATCTACGTAAAACATCTGAGGTGTATGTTCTTAATTCAACATATGAAGGGTTACCCCACACGGTACTGACAAGCTTTGCGGCTGGCATACCAACAGTTGCAACAGATATACCTGGAACCAATGAGGCCTTGTTCCATATGCAAACAGGTCTTCTTGTACCTCCAAATAATCCTCAGGCTCTCAGTGAGGCTATTGAACGATTATTTGAAAACGAACAACTTCGTGCAGACTTGGTTGAAGGTGCTAGCAAGCTCCTAGAAGAAAAATTCTCATGGGAGGCTCATCTAAATCGTCTAGACAGATTCTTTAATTCTGTGTGTTCTAAACCAATTAGCTAACCTCTCTATCCCATCCTCAGGAGAAACTGTTGGTTCCCAATTCAGAAGTCTTTTTGCCTTACTTACATCTGCATACGTCTCTTCAACACTTGCCTTATGGCTCTCTCGCGATCGCACAACAGCAGTAACGCCAAGAACTTTTTCAAAGATTGCAAGCAATTCAGCAAGTGATAAAGGATTACTATTCCCTATATTTAGGATTTCAAAATCAAGATGGCGTTCCATTGCCAAGATGGTTGCACGAACCACGTCGCCAACATAAGTATAGTCTCGCTTGCGAGTGCCTGCGCCAGAAAGCTCTATCTCTTTTCCAGAAAGCAAAGCTTCTGTCCATTTATATGGAACCATAGTTGGGCGATTCCTCTCTCCATACACATTAAAATAACGTAGGCACACGATCGGCATCTGAAAATTATGATGATATGAGTACGCCAGAAGCTCCATAGCGCGCTTTGTTGCTCCATAAGGTGAGATTGGTCGATCTGCAGAAGCAGTCTCTACATAAGGAGCGACTGTGTCATTTCCATATACGGAAGAAGATGACGCAAGCACTGTCCGTATTACTTCATTCTTACGAGCCGCTTCCAACACTCTAAGTGTTCCTGTTATGTTTACAGATAGGTATTCTTCAGGATTTGCCACTGCGTCTCTCGTATCTGCCTTAGCCGCTAAATGTACAACGTAGCTTGGCTTTTCTTTTGAGAAAACAGCTTCAATCTCTTTCTCGTTTCTAATATCTAGCCTATATAGTACAAAATTCTTTTCTTCGGTGAAAGTATTTAGGTTCTCTTCCTTAAAACGCATATCATATGTATCATCAAAGTTATCAATCCCTACAACTCGGTAACCGCCCTCAAGCAATGCCCTTGTCAGGTTTGACCCTATAAACCCTGCGACACCCGTAACTAAAACTGTTTTCATGGTAGTAATGATAATGTACTGAACATATGCGCGCAAACCTAACATCTACCGAATGGTCTGAATACATAGACGAGGAAATGCCCAATCTAAGGTCTATACTGTCCGAAATTGGATTTGAACTAGATATTAAGCAGATACATATTGGGGGTGAGAGGTATTTAATGAGCGGAAAGAAGCTTGTACTCACCGGAACACGTTGTGCAGATGGCATCCCTGTAATTATTAAGGCAAGCAGTACTCCTGAAGGAAAAAGTGAAATCGTAAATGAGCACGATGCTCAACAAACACTGCAAAACCTAGCCTTCGCAAATGATGAAATGTATTCCCCAATGATATTGTACTATGGCAAAAAATCCTCTTTTACAATCCTTGTTACTGCATTTATAGAACAAGAAATGGTTTTCAATGCTCGACCAATTAAAGAACAGTTCTTCTTTGCGCTTCGAGCACTAGAAATGCAAGAGGGGTTCCATGCTACAGCCTACAATCATTTGAAGGAGATAAATAAAATATTCCCTTTGTGGTGTTCTGAAGACTATGTACGTGAATTTAAGAAATTCAAAGACACTATCGTGAATTCACGCCAGAATGATACAGCACTTTTAAACACTCTAGAAAGTGCCGTACACTTTCTAGATACGCACAAAGTAACGATTGATCGTTACTCTCCTTATTTAGCACACACAGATCTTGTTCCTCATAATATGCGTATTTCTAACCGTAAAATATTCCTTTTGGATTACGCCTCATTTCATTTTGGGAATAAATATGAAAGTTGGGCGCGATTCTTGAATTTTATGTTGATTCACAGTCCACAAATTGAACGCATGCTTACAATATATGTATGTAAAAACAGAAGTGCTGATGAGTGTCTCGCATTACGTCTTATGCGTATCTATAAGATCGGGTTCCTTTTATCGTATTATGCAAAAGCTCTTGAAAAAACGGATGGTGATCTTCATATATTAACTAAAGAACGTATCTCATTGTGGCATGAGGCACTTAAGGCATTACTTGCTGATACTCCACTTTCAGAAGACATTGTGCTTTCCTACAAACAAGCTCGTGGCACCCTTCGTTCCGAAGAAGAAAAAGAGCGCCAGAAAGATATCTCACTGTAACAAAGTGCGCAGTGCTGTTGCGGTATTGTTGTTATTTGTAGCAAACATGCGCACAGGTTTCGATGACAAACTGATTGTCTTCCCTTCATCGTCTATCGCCACACCACCGCTTTCTGTAAGTAGACCAAAAGCAGCTGCGCTATCTAGTGTAGATGCCGTACCATATATAACCGCTTCAACACGACCAGAGGCAACAAAACAAACATCAAGTCCTAGACTTGCCAGATTATTTGTCTTTTTTGCATGCCCAAGGAGTTTCCCATAAGACTCACTGCCCCACGTTCGTAGCTCTGGTTTCCTTCCTGCATGAAAGAGCACAGTGCTCTTCTTAAGATCTGTCTCAGAAGAAACTGTTATTGAATTGTCATTAAGCCATGCTCCCTTACCTTTTTCAAAATGAAATAGTTCATCTGTAACTGGGTTATATACGGCACCCATTACTGGAACTCCTTCTTCAACATACCCAACACATACTGCGTAGTGTGGTATCCCTCTGGAAAAATTAGATGTGCCGTCTATGGGATCAAGAGCCCATATGTCACCAGAGCCATAATCATCATCTCCTTCTTCTGAAAAAATAGCGTCTTTAGGGAAAGATCTTTTAATTGCGGTAATTAAAAAATCATTAACTTCATTGTCCGCACTTGTAACAACGTCTCTAGGGTCTCCTCCTTTATTAGACACCGAAAAACCTTCATCTCTAAGGCGAAGCAACAACTTGCCGGCTTCTCTTGTTATCTCAACAATAAAATCGTATCTAGACATAATTAAATGATTATACAGTAAACGCCTACGGAAACAATTCCGCAGGCGTTATATAAAGATCTTACTTTAGCAAGAAATAAAGATATTCTGCTTAAAGAAGTTTTCCATGTCTGACACTCCCATACGGTCAGACTCCAGCATTTGCCGTGACCTCTTTGTAAGGAGAATCCTCTGGTGACGCTTCCGCGCTTCAGGGGAGTCTGCAATACACAAGGCGCTATCAGAGCCATCCAAAACTCCAATACAAGCTCCGCGCGCGCGACAAAGCCTGATCATAGGCGCTATTTCTTCTACTCCATTTGGAGCGTCAAATCCGCCGGCTTCCCTGAGCATTTTGACATCCCAAACAGCAAAAGTGTTGAGCACTCTTCCGGACATCACGATGTACTTGAACTCGTCCACCGCAACACCCACAACCGCAAGAGTGTGTTTACTTAAAAGATTGTCAATGTTTTGCATGACCTCTTTAGTGCACGAATTCACGGCTTTACCTGAAAGAATAATTGCATGTGTAGCGCCAGAACTGTGAGCGCGTTCGATGCCGTAATTAAGAGTTTCCCTCCAAGGGAGCCCTGTTGTACCGGCAACTTGCACGTCCGAAATCTGTTCCATCTTCAGTCTTGCAGTAAGTGCAGATTGCGTTTCCCCGCAATCATGCTCGGAAGGTACAAGGAACAATATGGTCCCGAGACCTTGAACGCATTTGCGCAACCCGCTTATGTGTTGCGCATGACTTACAGCACGATCAACCCGATCTGATACATTATCAGGATTGGATGTATAGACTCTTATTATCACAATGTAATTTCTCAACTTGAGCTCCTTCTTAATCAAAATGAACAATCAGATATATCCAGATATATATTATCCCACAATAGACACCACAATGCAATTTATCTTTTTGTAGGCTTCTTGCTAGCTTTAAACAAGTGTCCTCAGTAGGATTCGCATACGTGCGACCACTGAATTCCACGTATACTGGGAGGCCACCATGCACCTTGCCCTCTCCACTGTTTTTGCCACCTCCTCTGGATGGCTTTCAATGTGTTTTGTTACACTAGCAATCTGTTCAGGAGCATTCGCATCAACGGCCCATCCAGTCGCTCCCTTCTCTGGATTACGTATGGCATCAAAAAGAAAATCCGAAATACCGCCCTCTTGTGTAGCGATTACAGGCAACCCAGCTACCATAGCTTCAATAAAAGCGTTTCCCATTCCTTCTGAGCGAGAAGGTCTGATAAATATGTCTGAGCTGTGCAGAGCAGTAGGCAATACTTCGTGTGATATATGCCCTTTGAAATGGACTCTGTCTTCAACACCAAGCTCTGAAGCTAAATTGCAAAGCATTACCTCATCTGGACCAGTGCCACAAACAAGAAAATGTATATGTGCCGGCAGAAGTACGAGCGAACGAATTACATCATCAACAGCATTTTTATGTACTAATCGTGAGGCAGTGATCAGCAAAATATCACTTTCTTTAATACCTAATGAGGCTCTATATATATCGCGCTCATGACGTGTGATGGGTTGATTAAAATGAACAACATCCACACCGTTTGGTATCACTTCAGCTTTCCTATTGAAGCCCATACTTCTCCCCCAGTCTTGGAGGAATGTTGATATAGATTGAAGCGCATCTGCACTCGTAAAACCACGAGTAAAAAGAGGCCATACTGGGCGCATCATTTTCTCTATGTATGTAGGCGGATCGCCCTCTTGCAGAGTCAAAAGATATGGTACTTCTGGATATTTCTTTTTAAATAATCCGGCTGGTATCCCACAAGAATGCGCCATCATTGCCCAGACGCAACTGAAATCATATTGCTTGTGTAGCTTAATAGCATAATAAGGAGCTACAAACTGATACCAATACTTTGTAAGTTTCCATGGGAAAGACTGGAGCGCTGTGAGAGAAATATTGCGCTTAGCAGGTCCAATGCGATGCACAATCACATTCCCCATCCTCTCTTTCTTGGGTAAGGCGTCATCCAAACGCAAAGTGATCATATGAAATTCATATTCATCACCTAAACGATTGGTTATCTCCTTAATGGCTACCTCGGCACCCCCAATAAAACGAGGATAATATGTTAGTGAAAAAATAAGTATGCGTTTCATATTATCTACATGAACAGAAAGGCTACCATGGAGAGAGTTAGTATTCCTCCGAGACTCCACGTTAGTATTGATGGAACATTCGTCTCATTTTTGCTTCTCGTTTCTGATTCAGGCACGGCCCCCACCGCCGCTACGGTATGTGAGACGGCGGGGGCCAAATCTTGTTCATCTGCATGGCGCTCTTTTGTTTGTTTTTCAATCTTAGGCGGTACTTTTTTTGGTGTCGCCTGTATACTCAAACGTTCTGCAGATAAAGAAGGTTGCAATTGCGAGGTCTTATTGTTGGGCCAAGTCTCAACCACTTCACCACTAGACGACATCAATGTTGCATTACCGGTGTACGAGAGACCTGTTACTTCTGGTGGCAACATTACTGAGTTTCCAGAAGTGATAGTTGTATTGTCAGCAAATACAAAAGAACCTCCATCTCCTGTCTTCAAACTCCAATATGAAATATCAACAGTATGTGCACTTGTATTTCTTAGTGACACTCCTTCATTAGACACACTATCAATAACTATACCTGATGCTTGGACGGTAACATTAAACGCCTTGTAAACCTCCCCACCATCTGAAGTTGTGACGTGTACAACGACTCTATACTCCCCAGCAGCATAATATATATGTGAGACGCCATTCCCTACTGCACCAGTGCCATCCCCAAAAGACCATTTTATATTTGCATCATTACGAAGCTTCCCATTCTCACCATAAACTCCTACACGATACGAGACAGATGCACGAACAACTGCATTCCGGTTCTCTAGGGCACTTAAACGTAAATGAGGAATTGGAACATACTCTGGAGGACTACTGGTGCCCCCTACTGACACAACTGGATCAAGTACCTGTACAGAATCACCCTTCACGTTTGCATCTTCCGAAGGAGATGATATTTTCTTGCTCTCATTTGGATTCTTAGCCCGTGGCGTTGCAGTAGTTGTCTCCCATCCTACCGCAGTACGGGACGCTGTTTCTTTCGTAACGTTATCTCCTCCAACAGTGATCCAGTTCTCGCCACCTATTACTTTGTCTATAACAGAACCTGTATTGTCAGTAAGCGTTAAAGTCGTACCGCTATTAGTAAGTGCTCCGGTGTATATGATATCTGCTGTAATTCCTGTGACAGAATTATCGTCTGTACGCTCTAAAAGAAAATATCCATTTGCAGGAATAGTCCCAGACAATGTGATAATTGGCACTCCACTCGCGCTAGTTAAACGCCAATCTAATAAGTCCACCGCGCTCTCTCCTGTGTTTGCCAGCTCTAACCATTCATCGCTTGCACTTGAAGCGGTCCCCATCCATGCGATCTCATTAATTACAACTTCAGCATGTACCGTATATGTAGGTACCAAAATCAATATTAATAAAACAATCTTCTTCATTATGAATCTTTCAAAATAGATCTGAGTTGATCTTCTGGGAGTTCAAATGGTTTTTGGGGCGTCTTTGAAGCAATGTCATTTACATTACTTGGCTCTTTGTCATTTTTCTTTTCTTGATTTCTCTCTAATACTTCTTTTAGAGAGTCTTTTAATTGAACCTTATGTTTAGTGTCTTTCTTTACTTTCTCCTTAGTATCTTTTGCTGTCATTGTACGCAAAATAGATCTCAAATCTTCTGGAGTTTTTTCATTTTTTGGTGACATACGTCTCTCAGTTTGAGGTGCTCTTTGTTGTTGCGTTTGTTGCTGACGATTAAATGATTGCTCACTTATTGCTCGTGGCCCACTTGGACGTGATCGTGATGGTGCTTCAGTATTTGGGCGTGGGCGCATAGGACGTTTTGGTGGCTCTGGCTCTGCTTGTCCTACTGTGGAGGCAAGTTCTGCAAAAATCGTTTCTTCCACTCCTTTTCGCGGGTTTCCATATGTGGTGCGAGAGGCTTCAATAACATCATTACGAAACGTCTTTTGTGGGCGCTCAATTGGCGGAATTGTAACTGCGGAGAACGGACGCGACCCTATGCCGTCAATCATTAGAGTAAGGTACACTTGCGCAAATCCAAGATTCACCAAATCCTCTTTCATAAACTCTGGTGAAAACACTGTCTCGAGCACTTCTGCATCAAATGGTCCGACGCGAAATGCCACTGTAGTTCCAACGTTACCAAACACAGCAGCTCGTACCTCTTCTTCCATTTGATCTACGTACTGATGAGCAATCAGAAGATTTAAATTATATTTACGCGCCTCAGACAAAATCTCAGCAAATGTCTCGTTGGCAAAGTTCTGAAATTCATCTACATAGAAATAAAACTTAGGGGAGCGTTTCAAATCTGCTTCATTGAGCTCTGCCCGACTCATTGCGCCTAGGAAGATGCGCGTGGTTAACATTGACCCGAGAAGTCTCATATTCACATCCCCTACTAAACCCTTTGAAAGATTTATTAACAAAATCTTACGTTTATCCATAAGGTCACGAATGTCAAAAGAAGATTCTGGTTGACCAATGATGTTTCTAATTAGAGGATTGCTTGTGAATTGTCCTATCTTGTTTTGGATTGCTGGCGTTGCTTCCTGTGTATACCTATCTGTATAAGTAGCAAATTCCTTTGTCCAGAAATCCTTAACTAGTGGGTCTTTGATGTTTTCTACCACCTTCTTGCGGTATACCTTGTCGGTGTACATGCGATTTACTCCAAGTAGTGTTGCCCCCGGATATTCCAAAAGAGCAAGTAGTGTGTTGGTCAAAATGTATTCCATGCGTGCTGACCATGCGTCTTGCCAGATCTTCTTGAAAGTAGCCATCAGACCAGATGTCACAAGATGACGTTTGTCATACCCCACGTCCTCCATAACGTTAAAGGCTATTGGTTGATCCAAGTCAAATGGCGCGAAATATACAACATCGTCCAAACGATCTTCTGGTATATAATCCAAAAGCTTGTCTACAGCTGAACCGTGCGGATCAATAAAGGCAAGGCCTTCTCCATTACGGATATCCTGAATAGCCATATTTTCAAGTAGTGTAGATTTCCCCATACCAGTCTTCCCAATAACATACATATGGCGCTCTCTATCTTTGGCTTTAATACCAAAAGGAGCCTTCTTACCTCTTGAGTCGGTCGCGGCAAAATATGTGACGCGTTCCGGATTGTGCATCATTAAAATAGTATACCCCCGTTCACTCATAGAGTGAACGGGGGTATTGTTAGTCTACGCAAATGTATTACTGCCTACAGTGGTTGTCAGTGTCGAGAACAAGGAATCTTGTACCTTGATTCCATTTGCCTCCACCTTTCAACGGGAAGATGCGCGCTTCCCAGTCTCTTCCGTGACTCAGTTGCACGACTGAAACTCCACCACAAGAATTAGGTACGAAAGAAAAATTTGGGTAGCCATTAGTCTCCATACCTGTTTCGTTGCCCTGATCAGCGTACCTTACAACCAAATCAATCTGCTGAAGAGCTAGCACATGCCCGCGCAAGATAAGCAGACTGGCAATCTTTTGTTCAATCAAAGATGATGCCCCAAGAACCACTGTAGCAACATCCATAAATGAGGCTTTGTGAACAAGCTCGAGAACTTGAAGCACTGCGCCTTGTGTACATGGCTGTACTTTTGGCAGAGCTTTATACAGACCATCCTCCAGAAACTGAAAGCTGGTATTCGTAAGACATGTATTTGTTTCTTGAGCCGGCAATGCCGGCAATGGAAATGTTGCTACGACTCGCAACATCAAATTAGACGGGGAAAGATAACTATCTTGAGGATTGCTGGCAAGTTGTTGCACGTTTCTACTCCATATTATGAACAAAAATCCGACGAAAGATTCGTCGTGTCTATATACAGTATGCGCCTAAAAGTATTTTTGTCAATCTGTTCTCGTTGATGATGTTGTGAGCGCCTTTTTTAGTGCTGTATATTTGTTTCCTGCATCCCAGAAAATATACGATGTTAAGCCGGCATCAAAAGTCGCTTGTATCTGCGCTGAAACCATTGCGCTCGTGTATGTAACTGGGTAATCGAAAGATTGCAACCACGGCACAATCTTGGTGCCAGCATATGATTCTTTATAATACTCTCCTGTTGGGACTTTTTTTGTTGTGGTAGCTATACCATCTTGAGGAGGGACTGTGACGCTACGCATGATTGGAGTATTGGTTAGAGTCTTAACTGTGGTTGTAGTAGCGACAGTACGCTTAACGGC
>JBFJWB010000010.1:0-19457 GCA_041623915.1 Minisyncoccia bacterium
CATTAGTGCCGAATAAACGAGAAATTGATATGTTAGGTGGCAAATTATTGATGGTAGTCGTCAAATGATTATTTATGAATAATAAAATATCTGGACTCTTAAAAATGGTCCCGTGATTTATGTCTGTATTTTTGAGATCCAGCCAATACTTCTTCACATTCGGAGTGCTAGTAGACATATGGAGTGCGCTTGGCACAGGGACTGTACCATCACCGTCTTCAGTAAAGATAGGACGATAACGACGTATACCGCGGTGCGTTTTCGGATTCTTTGTAGAAAGAGTTGGTCTCTCTTCAAAATAAAAATCAATTCCAGCAACAGTATCCAAGCCCCACCCAGCAATCTGATGTACTTCTATTTCTTCTGGCGGAATCCAGACGTCTATCTCATCATGAATACGTTCAGCATACTCAAGTAATTGTGTATTCAATATTTCTGACGTAAGCAGATCTTCTTTATTCGGTTTTTCTCGCTCTCCATTTGTAGCACGTGCGAAATCTTTAAATGTATCCCAACTCTCAATTGAATTTCCATATACTGTACGCTCGGTTTCATATCCTTGACCAGAAAAATGTATAACTGGATGTGTTGGATCGCTAGAGATGCTCTTGAAATAATCTTTGCTTGGTAAAAGATGGTACGCCATGGGCGAATTCTGTGCGAAAGCTCGTGATGCTTTGTTTGAAATAACTGGCAAACCAAACTTATAGGTACCAGCATCTTCACCTACTAAGAGCGCTCCAGCACCCTTTGGTGCGCCGGTCTGGGGAACTCCAACCATAATCACCTGATCAATAAGTACTGGCGCTTCAGTGCCTAGTGTACGCATAAGTGCCTTTGCCAGAAGCCCGCCATTTGAATGAGCCACTATAGAAACCTTCCCTGTCTTCGAGCTTTTCGCGAGCATACGTAGAGTCTGTTCTATATACGGTGTGTTGGTTGCACTGGTATAAGATATACGTCCATCAAGGAGAGTACCTCGAGCAATCAGGTCGTGGAGTGAAAGTCGCCAATCGTATGCTGTCGCCTTCCAATCGTTCATGACCCCATCTGTAGCAAGCGCATCAAGGGCATCTATGAGCGGTGTGTAGAAGTCTGCTCCGCCGACTTTATCAAGCACGTCACCATCCTTTGTATATATATCTTCACACACGCTACCACCGTCCTCGTTCAACGCTAACCTTTCTAACTTTTCATCATCAAAGAGCCTTGATGGCTCCCATAATTTCTGCTCTTCTTCCAAACCACACGAGACACCTTCATACAACCTGCTACCTTGAATACCTGGCAGAAAGAGGACGTTTGAAACACACGCCCCCTGTACTAAACACGGATCTTTTGGGATAGGAACAGAAAGCGTGGTGCTGGTGGCAAAATTCCCAGCAAAATCGTATCCGCCAATATACACATCTAAGGTCGTAGCCTCTGGTATCATTGCCCAAACTGATGGGATGATTTCCAAAACAGTATCAGTGAATACTTCACTTGTAGACGCTGTCTTTACGTCAGCAAAAGCAAAACTAGAAAACGAGATGGTGTCGTAAACTTTCTTTCCACTTCGTATTGGCATAATTACACCAGCATCATCACGAAGTGTCATGTACACTCGTTCAACATGCACCGGTGTAGCTGTATCTTTTGCAGTACCAGTAACGGAAATAGTACTTGACTCAGTAAACGGTATTTCCGAAAAAGAAATATCTGTAAGTAATAGTTCTGGCGGTGTGTTGTCTATAGTTATAGTCACACTTGTAGTTGCGGTTGTGCTTGCTAAATCTGTTGCTGTTACAAAAATCGGATATTGTCCATCAATTGCATCTTTTGGGATAGAAAATGGCCCGTAGTACGCATGGAAACTTGGAAATTTATCCTTGCCATTTACTCTTCTATGCCCCGCCCTTTTACCAAAGGAAGAGACCGGAACATCATCCATATCCAATGAGGAGAAATCAACAGTTGTGGTTGGCACACCGAATTCACTGTGAGTGTGCGTATTAAGGTATAGTTTTTCGTCACCGGACTTAAATGCTTTCTGGTACACATTTCCTGAAACTCCATTAATACGTATAGAACTCACAGTTGCTTCATATACATGAAGGCCATCATCGCTATTGATAGTGGTTGACAGCGAAGAAGTTGCAATAATTGTCTCTGCAGAAACTTGTGTTGGATATGCAAATATAAAAAATGCCACTATCAAAAGTGGTAGTCCAGCAAACATCGCACTTTGTGCGAAGATACTCCACATGTGTGCAAACTGTACCATCCTAACTCTTTTAATTTGAACTGTTATACCCACATAACCTCCTGTAGGAGGTTATGCCTTCTACAGGAGTGGGTAAAACAAAAAACCACCCCGTGAGGGGTGGTTTTTTGTTGCTAGGCCTAATCCCTAGCTGGAAGTTCCACGCTGTAGAAGGTCAGACCTTCTACAAGTAAGACACTTCAGGAGTTAGCAGCGTTAGTTGCTGTTAACAAACTGATGAGTATCGTTTACGTGATCCTTGATGAGGTAAGCGTTTGTCCAGTCTGCGGTGATTGTCGTGTGACTGGTCGAAGAACGATCAGACCATACGAAGTCATCCGTACCATTCAAGGTAGCAGAAGAACTATTAGCTACTGCTGCAGCGTCCTCGGTGAAGCTGATGGTGATTTGGTCACCAGAGCCCCATCCAGAAACGGTTGCTGGGCGAAGCTCATATGTCTTCGTTGCACCAGCACCTACCTGCTGAACAGTGTCATTTGCGCTTGTGCCAGCGTAGATAGCGACGACTCCGCCACTAGTTGCTTCTACTGCTGAGGTGTTAACCGCAACAGAAGAACCGCTGGTTACATCGTAGAGCGTGAAGCTTGATGCTGTCACACCTGTCGTAGAGACTGTGAAAGAAATCTTCTTCCACTCAACCGTACCTGCTGCATCTGCTGCCATGGTGAACTTGTAGATAGCAGATCCAGATGTTGGAGTACCGGTCAATCCCGTAGTTACTTTCGCAAGCGTTGGGATAGTCTTCTTCACGTACTGCGTACCGTATCCGGTATTAGCAGCAGAGTCGAGGTCAGCGGATGCGAGCGACGTGTCGCTTGTACCTGCTGAGTCAACTGCCTTGAAGCCTTCATCAGCGTCAAGCAATACGGTTATACCGCGACCTGAGCTTGCACCATTCTGAGTCGTTGGTACCGAGACGTAAACGTCAAGGTCAGCCGAGTCATCAAGTGGTACGTAGAAGTTAAGTCCGGTGAACGTAGCTGTTGCGTGGGTCTGTGCTCCCGAAGAGAGAGTAAGAGCCTGTGAAACAGTCTGTGCTGCACCATCCTTGTCCTTGTACTTCAAGGTTACGCTTCCTACGGAGGTAGCGTTGTTTGCAAGAACCTTAACAGCTACTTCTTCCACTGTGTAAGAAGAGTTTGCCGTAGCAAAATCAAACTTACCAACATGAATCTCAGATGCACCTGCAATAACATTGTTATTTGCTGGTGTACCTGGGTCAACTGTTGCCGTTAGTGTTGCAGTACCAATCGTTATGGTCTGCAAGTTATTTGCGGTAACGCTGATTGAAGTACCTGTAGTTGCTCCTGTTGCTTCAGCATCTGCGTTAGCAATCCAAGTACCAGCATTTGCGCCAGACTTGATGTTACCGTAGATGTCGATCGTCTTCGTAGAAGAAGCTGGGACCGTGAAGTTTACAGAGAACGAGTTACTTGTAGACGGCGTTGCGCGCGTCGTACCAAGCGCTGCACCTGTAGCGTTGTCTACTAGACGAAGATCAGTGATCGTCGCAGACTCCTCTGTTGAAAGTGCAACTGTGATTGTGTTCACACTTGCTCCCTCGGTAGAACCGGTTGAGAGCGTGAATGAACCAAGTCGTCCGTTGTTCGTGCCAGCAATCATAGTCTGGTCACCGTAACCAGAGAACTTCGTCAACGTAAGAGAAGACGAGGTAACTGTGACTGAGTTTGCTAGCGTGTTTGAACCAGGAACGTTGATTGAAGTCAACGATGACTGACCCTGTGCGTTGGAAGATCCAGCGCCGAGTGTAATTTGCACCGTGTCACTTGAAGAGAATGAGGCGCCAGTTGTTGACTTCGCGTCAGCGTAAATGTCAACAATTGCTGTCTCACCCGCCTTCAAGATGAAGGAGGAACCGAAGGTGAAGTTAACATCAGTATCTTCGGTAAGATCCTTTGTAGAACCTACCTGAACACCGTTAACAAATACCTTACCGTTATCCAAACCTCGTGTAGATGCGTCAGCATTTACGTCAAGGCTCTCAACTTTTACATCTTCTCCTGCGGCACGCATCTCAAAGGTTGCCCACTTTACGTTTGTGGCGTCAACAGAAACATTTGATGTTGGGGAGTTTGATGCCTTTGTGACAGAAACAGTACCCGAGTCAATTGTTGCTGATGTTGCCGCACGTGCGGAGAACCCAGAGCCGTTTGCAGTTGAAAGAATTGGCTGGTTTAGCTCAGTGTCAATGAAGCGAGCGTCAGCAGCGCGACGTAGAGAGAACTGGAAAGTGTCTCCTGCGCCGTTCACTACGTCAGCAACTACTTTTACTACACGACCACCCGTTTCCATACGGACCGGTGCGGAAGATAGATCAAAAGTAACAGTGTCGCCAGAAGAAATCTGAGTAACTGCTGTACCAACTTGAACTCCGTCTACATATAGGCGGAAGTTCTTGATACTGCCTTGGCTTACAGAGCCAATGTTACGTAGCTGGAAGCTTGAGAACTTAACAGCACGTGTACCAACTGTAACGGTGTTCTGCCAGACTGTGTAGTCGTCCTGAGCAGCCATAGTTGTTCCAGATGGAAGCGTCGTAGTGTTGAAGTCAACTGTCGCAAGTGTTGCAGACGAAATTGTCTGGAAACCGCTAGCGATTGGGAACGAAACAGACGCGTCAAGCGTGCCTGAAGTGTTCACAGAAGCAAGAGAAGCTCCAACCTGCTCACCGGAAGTACCGGTTGCAATATCAGACAATACAGAGATCGTCATCGTTGCGCCTGCTGGAACCGTAAAGATTCCTGCTGACTCATTGAAGCTGAATGCTGTGTTGCTGATACCTGCAGAATCAGTTAGACGAGTTGCCCCATTGTAGAGGTATACATTCGACAATGTAGAGTCGTTTGAAACGCCAGTACGATTGAACGAAAGATTCGTCACGTTGATTGATGCGGATGTTGGGTTAGCAAATGTAAACTCTGCGAGCTTAGCAATTGCCTGACCTTGCACGAGAACCGTTCCGTTAGGAGACGATGCTGCGAGCGAGACCTTAAGTCCAGTTCCTGTCATTGCTTCGTTACCACCTGTGGTACCGCCTGTTGTTGTGCCACCTGTTGTGGAACACATAGAAGCGATCTTTGCACGAGTGATAGGTCCGAAGTAACCAGATGCTGGCGAAACGCCATTATTTGACTGCCACTTAGCAAGAGCTGCTTTCGTACGAGAACCGAAATAATCGGTCTCATTACCAACAGATCCTGCTCCAGTAGCAGAGACAACTGAACCATTTGCGTTTAGGTACTTCTGAAGTTCCATAACGTCAGCACCAGTGGAGCCGAGCGTTAGGTTCGTAGTACCAGAGAAACATGCGTTTGTGCCACCTCCTGTAGTCGTACCTGAAGTAGGTTGACCAGTAAGTGCAGACTGCACATTTGCAATCGTGGCGCTATCAGCACCAAACGAAGAGAGGAGCGAGAGAATTGACTGAACCTGCGCGTCAGTCAAAGATGCTGCGTGCGCGTAAGGCGCAAATGCAAGCATAGAAACTGCCATCGCAAGACCAGTTGCTACCGCTGCCACTTTCGCGACTGCTTTTGTAGTTACATTAGTCATAACAATAGTAATTTGATTTGGAAGTGTACGTACCAGACCCGACTTATTAATAAAGAGTGGGTCTGATGCGTGCACCGTTATACAACCCTAATAATGATGTGGTTTCCCACATCGCGCACATAATTCACTTTCACACTACCCCACGGGCGGTGGTATCGACCGACCGTCCATGGGCTAGCTGGCAAAGGTTGAGACGAACGGGAACATCTTTCATTGCAGTATTATTCATTCATTTCGGTTGTATATGATTGCACGATGCTTGAAGTGTATATACACCTCAAGCCCACAGTTAAACCTGTGGAGTTGTTTTACAGTCTGACAAAGACTGTATATATGCAATGTCAAAGGCCTCCTTACAGGGCTTTCATTTTTTGGTCTGTATCCCGCAAGGACTGGTATAGAGTATAGCGGAAAACAAGAACAAAAACTGGAAATCCCGTGTGGATAACGCAGTATCGTGGCACATAGAAAACAGGCCGTTGCCGGCCTCTTATAATGTCCCTATGTACCAGTCGCCACCACATGAACACATTACCAAATTGTCCTTTTATAGTCAAAGATTTAATTTGTTGATGTTGAAGATGTTTTTAGACTAAAATCTAGACCATTTCATACCTGCTCCATCGCCTCTCCCCTGTTTTATTAACCCTACCGTCCTTTACCAACGCATGTAATTCACGCTGTATTGTTTTCTCAGAGACACCGCGCAGGCGGGTGGATATGTCCTTTATAGAGGATTGTCCTTTATCTTTTAGTATCTCTACTATACTCTCTTTGCGAGGTGAGCCTGCGCTAATCTTTTTGCGCCCTTCAGAAACAGCACCTTTGATAACAGATTCTTGATGTGTTCCTTTTTTATTTTGAACACTTACTTTCCCTGCGCGCCGAGCAATATCAGGAAGTGATGGAGCGTCTTCAATCATTAAGTTTGGCTCTTCATAAGATGCAACTTCTTGTAAGAGTCCGTGCGCTTCACGAGCAATAATATCTGCATTCATTGCAGAAAGTATATTACCGGTACGTGCTATAGAGAGAATGCTAGAGAGCGCTAAGAGCTCGCGAGAAAGCGCTGTACGCACCTCTGTAGTAGGAAGTATTGCTGAGTCAACTAAACCTACAGCAATTGCATCAATACGCGCTTTCATGGCGGGTGTATTTTGAAATGCTGGCGTAATAAGCTGTATGACTCTGGAAAGACGTTCTGCTTTTTGATATATAAATACCCTACGTATGTCCTTTTCAAATATGTTGGAAAATATGCTTTTTTCAAGGACAAAACTATCAGTTTGTGACCATTTTGTATTGGCCAATGGCATTGTGTTCTTATGATTTTTGTCCTTCATAATTTCCTTCGTATTGGACAGTATACTCCGCCATAAAGGACTGTAAAGAAATTATTTGAGTGCCTGTCGCATACGATTTGCTCGGTTTTAATTAAAAAGCACGTACACGAACATGAACATTGGTACATTTAATATGTCATCAATAAATGTATTGCTCGTGAGCGCTTGTAGAATGCTACAATACGGCGTATATGGCACGTAAAAGAAAGAAGCGTAAGCACAGCAAAGAGATTGCTGTTGCAGAGTACGACACCATCATTCGTTACGCTGGAATGATTGTTCTTGTTGCGTGCGGAGTGTTGTTTGCGCTTGCTAGCGTTGGGCGCGCTGGGCCTGCTGGTGGAGCGGCTTTTTCATTTACATATGCACTAATTGGCATTGGCTCATTCATTCTACCTGTGGCGTTAATTAGCGTCGGCCTGTACGCAGGTATTGGTAGGCCTAACATTGCTCCTCTTGCTACTTCAGGAGCTTTGTTGGTTGCCGCTTCTGTGCTTGCATTTGCCGGACTCGCACCTGAAGGAGCTCTAGGTGGCGCTGCTGGCACATGGGTTGGTTCTACGTTATCTGCTCTCTTTGGTATTTGGGGTGCGCTTGTTCTTCTTATCGCGCTACTTTCAATAGGTATTGCTCTAATAATTGATATTGAAACTGTAGGCGTGGCACTTGCAAATGGTTTTCAGTCTTTAAAAGATAGATTGGTAAGTGTCAAAATCTCTGGAAGGAAAAGCAAGACGAACGACTCTGGAGTTGTAGGTGTGCCAAAGGAGGAAGAAGAGTACGAAGAAGAAGAGGAGTATGAAGATGGAGATAGTGTTGATGACGAAGAGGAAGATGTTGAAGAGGAGGATGCTGATCCTACAGTTCGCATATTCAACAATGCCGATGGCGAGCCTGCGCCAGTTGCTGGAATTCGCGACTTCAATGATGAATATAAAGCTCCCCCACTTTCTCTTCTTGGGGAGGACAAAGGTAAGCCGGGCGTTGGAGACATAAAAGCAAACGCGAACATTATAAAGCGCACATTCCAAAATTTTCGTATTGACGTAGAGATGGACGAGGTCTCAGTTGGACCAACGGTTACACGTTATGCTGTGAAGCCAGCTGAAGGGGTGCGACTTTCCAAAATCGTATCATTAGTAAGCAATCTTGAGCTTGCACTTGCTTCACACCCTGTACGTATTGAAGCGCCTATTCCAGGGAAGTCTCTTGTTGGTATTGAGGTACCTAATTCAACAAAAGCGATGGTTGGACTTGGTGGAGTGCTTTCAACTCCAGAGTGGAACGATGATCCTAAGCCACTTTTAGCAGCGTTAGGCAGAGACATTACTGGCACTCCACACTATGTGAATATCGCAAAGATGCCACACGGTTTAGTAGCTGGAGCTACAGGTAGCGGGAAATCTGTTGCAATACACGCAATAATAACCTCGCTTCTTTACCGTAATAGCCCAAATGCACTTCGTTTCATCATGATTGATCCGAAGCGTGTAGAGCTCACTCCTTATAATGGTATTCCCCACCTGCTAACACCTGTTATTACTGATTCAAAGAAGGCAATCTTTGCTCTTAAGTGGGCAGCAAAAGAAATGGAACGCCGATATAATATTCTTGAGGCAGAACAAGTGCGTGATATAGATTCATACCATAGGACAGTTTACGATCCTGCAAAAAAGAAGGGGGCGGAAGATTTGCCTGAAGCAATGCCATATATTGTTGTTGTTGTAGACGAGCTTGCAGACATTATGCAAAGCTACCCACGAGAGTTGGAGGCCTCCATTGTACGTTTGGCGCAAATGAGTCGTGCGGTTGGTATACACTTAGTTCTCTCTACACAACGCCCTTCTGTAAACGTCATTACAGGATTAATAAAAGCAAACGTACCTACCAGACTAGCGCTCCAAGTTGCGTCACAAATTGACTCTCGAACCATACTAGATACACCGGGAGCAGAAAGCCTACTTGGGGCCGGCGACATGCTCTATCTTTCAAGCGATATGCAGAAACCTGTACGTATACAAACAGCATATATAGCTGAAGCAGAGGTGAAAAAAGTTGCGAAATATATCAAGAACAACAACGCTGGGGACCTAGCGTCCATTGACATGGGTGGTGGTGGCATAGTCTCCACTGACATGGGAGATACAATAGGTATCTCAAACGGTAGTTTTGATAATGATGATATAGATGATGATCTGTATCTTGACGCCAAGGCATCTGTTGAAGAGGCTGGTAAGGCGTCTACATCCTATCTCCAACGTAAACTCAAGATAGGATATTCACGAGCGGCACGCCTTATGGACGTACTTGAAGCAAAGGGTGTAATTGGTCCAGCTGATGGATCCAAACCGCGAGAGATATTATCTGTTGGCGGTGATGCGGAAAATGATGATTTAGAAGATGTAGATAACGAGGAAGAGAGAAGTGGCCTAATGTAACGGAATTATGTTTATTAAGCTACTAATCGGCATAGTTATAACCATCACACTATCCTACGGCACAATTGAAGCTATTCCATTGATAAAAGGCCCTCAGCTTTCTGTGACGTCGCCTGAGCCGTACTCGGTATCTGAAGACGGTATAGTGGCTATAAAAGGCAAAGCGACACGCGTTGCGTCCCTGCTGGTAAATGGATCTTTGCTCCTCCCCACTGCTGGAGGTACTTTTGCCACTACACTAGCCTTTCCTCACGGAACATCTATACTTACATTTGTTGTAGAAGACCGCTTCGGACGTATACGAAGTGAAAGGAGGGATATATTTGTTCCATAACCACAATTACTATGGCCGTTAAAAAAGCAACCAAAAAGGAACCTAAAACCATGACAGCTACTAGCAGTGATGCTGGTGAGAAACAAAAAGCGATTGAAGACGCTCTCAAAGAGATACGAGCAAAATTTGGAGATGAGTCTATTGCTACATATGGATCAGGAACACCAAAGAAGATAGCCTCTATCCCGACTGGGTCACTTGGACTAGATTCTGCACTCGGCATAGGCGGTCTTCCTCGCGGGCGAATAATTGAAATTTTTGGCCCTGAATCAAGTGGTAAGACAACTCTCGCGCTTCATGTTATTGCAGAAGCTCAAAAAGCCGGTGGTGTGGCTGCCTTTGTAGACGCCGAGCACGCTCTTGATCCTGAATACGCGAAAAGGATTGGCGTTAAGCTTCCAGAGCTACTTATTTCGCAACCAGACACTGGCGAACAATCACTTGATATCGTAGAAAGCTTGGTGCGAAGTGGCAATATTGACGTCATTGTCGTTGACTCTGTCGCTGCACTAACACCGAAAGATGAGATAGAAGGTGAGATGGGCCAACAACATGTCGGGAAGCAGGCACGACTCATGAGTCAAGCGCTTCGTAAACTCACTGCAATAACTGCCAGATCAAAAACAGTGGTGATTTTCATAAATCAAATACGTATGCAAATAGGCGTCATGTTCGGTAATCCAGAAACCACACCGGGAGGCAAGGCTCTGAAATTCTATACTTCTGTCCGGCTTGATATCCGCCGTATAGCACAGATTAAAAAAGGAGATGAGGTTGTAGGTGGTCGTGTGCGCGTAAAAGTAGTCAAAAACAAAGTTGCAGCACCATTTAAAAACACAGAATTTGACCTGCTTTACAATGAAGGAATTAGTCGCGAGGGTGAATTACTCGCACTCGGTGAGAAATACGGCATTGTTACTAAAAGTGGCGCTTCCTATAAGATGGGTGAGACATCACTTGGTCGCGGGTATGATGCGGCACGCACAACACTCCGCGAACAAAAACCTCTCTCAAAAGAATTACTCAAAAATATTCAAGACAAATTAAAAGAAGTTTAGAGATTGATTACAAAATCTCTAAACACTAATTCATTGCGCAATTTGTGGAATGATGCTTATAAACTTGCGAGCAACTTCACGCGCAAGCAAAATTAGCGCGAAAAATACACAAAGTGACAAGGCCTGCACAAGAAACTCAGTATGTGTAAACGCGCTTATGTAAAACTGCACCGAATGCGTTAGGTACCCTGTTGTCGGTGCATTTTCAAAAACACGCGCGACCCAAACACTCTTTCCTATTCCCCACAAAGCACAGACGGCGAGCAACGCAGCCATTACTGTGTTTGATAACAGTATACGTCCGGCACGAATTATACGTACACGACGCATAACAACACGCTCGATCTTGGAGCATGGTGTCGCACTGTTTCTAGTATCTGTATCATTAATCATGGCGTTGTTCATCATATGCTTTTTTAAATAGTTTTTTTGCACGATGTACACGAGTTTTCACGGCAGGTACAGTCATGTCTTCGGCCTTTGCTATCTCTTGTTGAGTCTTCCCTTCTATAAACTGTAGCGACAATATTCTGGACGCATTTTCAGGAAGAGTCGCTAGCGCAGAAAGTACCTCATCACGAATTGAGAGGTCCTCAAGAAAATCTGCGCGCTTATCAGCAAACGATTCAAAATGTTCAGTGGTAAGCTCTGCTGTCTTACCCCATTCTTTCTTGCGTATTCCATACTTAGTATAGGCAACACGATTCAAAATAGTATACGCCCACGATGAGAAACTGGCACCTTCTTGAGGCTTATACCGGTCTGCGTACAGATATATTTTAGTAAATGCATCCTGCACCACTTCCTCAGCATCTTCTGGAGAGTTAAGAATTGAACGTGCCCGCCGGAGAAATGGCGCTTCAAAACGCCTTACGAGCTCAGCAAAGAGCTCAGGTTGGCTAGAGCTTCTAGCCAAAATCTCATCATCAGAAAGTGGGGCTTTCTCTACTTGAGTTGAAAAAATCATTACGTTTGTTAGCATACGTCAATCTGGGTCTCGGGTCATCTTTTATAACTCTCCCTCCGGCACCTTGGTTTCATCTACACACAACATATGGCCACCCTTTCTTATAGCGAGATAACACCGAAGAAAATCATTACATTTAGCGGAGAGCCGTATGAGGTTTTGTCTTCTCATGTATTCCGTATGCAACAAAGAAAACCAGTAAACCAGACTAAACTGAAACACTTGGTGTCCGGCAAAGTGGTGGAGAATGCATTCCATCAAAACGAATCTGCAGAAGAAGCAGATATTGAAACAATGCCCGCAACATATTTATATACAAACCGTGGTGAAAGTTGGTTTGCTGAAACAGACAAACCGAAAAATCGCTTTTCTTTCCCTGACGAAGCAGTACATGGTCAGGTACAATGGCTGTCTCAAAACGCACCAGTAGAAGTAGTTACATATGAAGAAAAACCTATTGCTATCAGAATACCTGTAAAAGTTGATATAGAAGTTTCCGAAGCACCTCCGAACCTTAAAGGAGATACGTCAGGCGGGGGCAATAAACTAGTAGAGCTTACTACTGGTGCAACAGTAAACACACCCCTTTTCATTAATACTGGTGACATTATCCGTGTAAATACAGATTCTGGTGAGTATGTTGAGCGCGTAGAGAAGGCGTAAACACTCTATCTAGTAGATTTCCAAATATAAAAGAGCGCATTCTTTAAAGAACGCGCTCTTTTATAAACTTATAACTTTATTATGCGTTTATATATGGCAAGAGTGCCATAAATCGCGCTCGTTTAATTGCGCTTGCAATCTCACGTTGTTTAAGTGCTGGTATACCTGTTCGCTTACGTGAAAACATTTTCGCGTGCGGGTTTGTAAAGACCTTCAAATAAGCTGTGTCCTTGTAGTCCACGAACTTCTTAATCTCTATCTCTTCTCGTTCAGCTTGGTGTGCCATAAATATATAATTAGCTCATTAAAATGGAATATCCTCCGGATTTATATCTTCATCTGGATACTTAATTTCTTCACTGGCTCCTGCTGGTGATGCAGTTGCTCCTGCAGTAGCGCCTGCCGATGAATCATTTGTACGGCCTCCATCTCCAAATTGGAAGCTCTCTGCAACAATCTCAGTTCGGTACTTCTTCTGTCCTTCACTTTCCCAACTACGTGTTTGCAGACGGCCTTCAATGAAAAGAGGACGGCCTTTTTTCATGTATTGTCCAATAATCTCTGCTGTGCGACCAAACGCAACAACATTATGGAACTCTGTTGCTTCCTGTTTTTGCCCTTCTTTATCTTTGTATACACGGTTTGTTGCAATACTAAAAGAAGCAAGCTGTTGACCGGACGGCAAGGCTTTCACTTCCGGGTCACGAGTAAGGTTTCCGTATACTAAGACTTTGTTTAGGTACATAATTTAAAGTAAGTTATGAGGTCGCCTCTTCTAGAGCGGCGTCTAACTCCGAGTCTACTACATCTTCATTTTCTACATCTTCCGGAGTTTTCATTTGCATCTCTTGCATCTGAGCAAAGTGTAACGCTTCTTCCTTTGTGGTTACTAAATCAATAAATCGGATTATACGATTATTTTCTTTTATGCCTGAAATTATCTCTGCATGAGTGTCGGTTGGCGCTTCGTATACGATCCAAGCAAAAAACGCAGTGTTGAAGTCGCGACGACCGGCAGTCTCTTGGCGAGAAATTGTATACGCAAGTGGCATGCTTTGTGGCTCACCTTCTGCAACAATGGTTCCATTTTCAGAAATTGCATTGCGAATACCTTGATACGTCTTTTTTACTTCCTCCTGAGGAAGCTCTGCGTCTATATGAAACCCTAGTTCATACACTCGTGGAGCGCCCGTTTCTTCGAGCGCTTCTTCTGTTTGCATACCCTTTTCTTGTGAAGCCATAGTGGTGAGAGGATAGCATGGCATTTGCTTGCTCGCAAGCAAGCAAATGCCTCATAAAAGCCATTCATTGGGCTTTGTTAATAACAAAAACCCATGACTGTATTAAGATAATCTTGCCTAAACGGAGTCCAAATACGACATGTAGTGTAGTCTTGTTTTAGGAAATAGCGGTGCATGCGCTGTATTGGTCACATGTTTTTCAAGCCGAATAGTTTTATTGAATTTTGCATGAGTGCTTGGCGTACTTTCTCCTCATCCTCCCCGCGTATTTCGGCAATCTTCGCAACAACGTCCCGAACAGCAAGAGGATCGTTTCTTTTGCCACGTCTAGAAGCTGGAGCTACGTACGGAGAGTCTGTTTCAGAAAGGATAGACTCCAGTGGAGTTGCGCGTACCACTTCATCGTAGTCACGCGCAAAAGTAATCACAGCAGTAAAAGAAACAGTAAAGCCGAGGGATGTAAGCGCTCGCATCTCTTCTACTCCTCCTACAAAGAAGTGTATGTCTCCACGAAGGTTTGGGTGCATCTTTTTTGCTTCGGCGAGCAGTGCGATCAAGTCGTGATACGCATCTTGAGTGCCCTTGACGGGTCGCGCATGAATGATGAGCGGCTTATCTACTTCTACCGCAAGTGCAATGTGCGCCTGCAAGACCTCGCTCTGCATACGCTTAACTTCTTCATTTACGTATTCAGGTCTAAAATAATCCAGTCCGCACTCCCCTATGGCTACCACCTTTTTATTACGGGCAAGTTCTTCAATAGTATTCTTATCCCATGCCTCCTGCGCTACATAGTTAGGATGCAGTCCGACAGATGCAAATAAATGCTCATTTTTCTCTACTAAAGCAAGTGCTTCATAAGAAGATTTCGCATCCACCCCGACCACGATTCCTGCTGTACATTCTTTACGCATCTTCTCAATTAACGTATCTCTATCAGAATCATACTGATCGAACTGCACATGGCAATGTGAATCTATATAACGAACCGGCATCATATGCGCGGAAAGAGATTTTCTGGTCTCGTGTTTGTGCGTATAGCTTCTGTTATAACGGCAGAAGTTTTTGGCATTACTCCATTTAAGTGCTGTGAGATCATTGCGAGTCTGGTAACTAAATATAGTATATCTTTTTGTGCGACACTTCTCACTGATTCGTCTTTACTTTTAATTCCTTTATACGGCGCTCGTTCGGCCATATACGTATCGCACTCTGCAATCCATGCAAAAATAATTTCTATGGCTTCATTGAAGCGAAAAGTTTCTACTTTCTCATAGAAAGAAGCATCTAGTGGCTCATTGGCTGTATTTAAGATTGCTGGAGTAGACAAATGCTCTTCCGCTAGTTTCATTATCCGCGCCACAAGATTACCTAATCCGTTTACTAAATTTGCAGTGTAGTATTCATGAATAGATTCTTTAGTTAAGTCTGAATCCTCAAAAGGACTCATGTGTCTAAGCAGTATGTACCTAAGAGCTTCAGCGCCGTAGTGGTCAGTAATTTCTTTTGGATTAATTACATTGCCGATTGACTTAGACATCTTTTGTCCGTCTGAAGTAATGAATCCGTGTATAAATATCTGATTAGATAAAGGAATGCCTGCAGAAAGCAACATTGCTTGCCACATGGCAGATTGTTGGCGAAGATTATCTTTCCCTGCAAGCTGTGTTACAGGCCACCACTTCTCAAATGTCTCTGTATTTTCCGGCCACCCTATCGCTGATATATAATTTACCAACGCATCAAACCATACATACATTGTATGAGTGTCGTCATCTGGCACAGGTATACCCCAAGACATTTTTTCTACTGGGCGAGAGATGCTGAAATCCTTCAATCCAGATTCAACAAATGAAACTATTTCTTTTAAGCGAGTGCTTGGAGTGACGAAATCTGAATTCGCACTGTAGTGCGCAAGTAGTTTGTCTTGATATTTTGAAAATCGGAAATAATAGTTTTCTTCAGTACGTATTTCAATATCTTTATTTGCATGCAACGGACATTGTCCATCCACAAGTTCTGAATCTGTTTTCTCTAGCTCACACCCAACACAATATTTAACTTCATATTGAGCTTTATATATGTCCCCAGCCGAGTCACAACGTTTCCAAAATTCTTGTGCGGCACTAACATGTGAATCACTTGTGGTGCGAGTAAATGCGTCATATGAAATGCCAAGCGTGTCTGTAAAGACTTTAAACCTGCCAGCATAATCATCTACAAATGCTTGCGGTGTCTGACCAGACTCTTTTGCACGATTCGCTATCTTCACTCCATGCTCATCAGTACCAACGTTTAGGAAGACTTCCTTGCCTTGGTAACGAAGTGTCCTTGCCAGAAAATCAGCTTGAACAAATTCAAGTGCATGGCCCAGATGAGGGTCATCATTTACATAAGGAAGTGTAGTTGTGATGTAACGATTCATGCAGGTGTAGCAGGCATCTCACGACGCTTTCTCTTCTCAAAATCAGATAGTAGCTCTAGAACTGTAGCCGACACAGGCACCGAGAGAAGTACCCCTATGAATCCAGCCAATGTACCCCCTGCGATAAGAGCAAGAATAACTAAAAGTGGTGGTAGCCCTACTACCTGTTTAACTACAAGAGGGTAAATTAGGTTTGCTTCAAACTGATTTACAACAACATAAAGCCCGAAGACAATTAGTGCGAGCGGTAACCCACCTGCAGTATAGGCAATCATTACAGCTATTGCGCCGGCAAATAATGAGCCAAACACAGGAATAATTTCCGCGACAGCGGTGAGAACAGCTAGCAACAGCGCATATGGTATGCCGATGATAAGTAGTCCTAGATACACCAAGACACCTACGATAACTGAGAGTAAGATTTGCCCCTGCATCCAGAGTCCAATTTTCTTTTGTGAGCGTCTCCACAAATCCACAGCATAGTCTTCATGCTTGACTGGAAGAATAAGACGTAGAAAGTCATCTACTCCAGTTTCTTGAAGTGCGAAATAAAATGAAAGAACAATAACCAAAAGAAACGAAAATATTCCACCAAAGAATGTTGATACTAATTGTATTATTCCGGCAGAGTCGGCAGTGAAGACAGACTGAAATGCAAGAAGAGTATGTAAAATTGAATCAGCGCCTTCTTGTGCGCCAATCAGGCTTGTTGCCCCAGAGAATGAAGATGGCAAGGTTTGTAAGTATGTTGGCACAAACGTAAAGAACGTTCCAGCATCCTGCAGTACTGCTGGCAAGAAGAAATAAAGTAGAGCAAACAAACCTCCAAAGACGGAGAGATAGGTTAAAAGAACTCCAAAGAAACGATGGATATGGTGACGAACAAGAAATCCTACCCCAGGTTCAATAGCAGAAGCAATAACAATCGCCGCAATAACCAACAACGCAAGGTCTCGCAGTATCCACAAAAGATATACACCGAGCACTACCGCAAAAATCATTAGAACACTAGACGGGGTTATAGATACACGTATTTCTTTGTTCATACGCAAATCCTAGCATAAAAGCAAAACCAACACTCCAGAAGGCACATTATTAACATTGTGTATTAGATATGCAAAATCACTAACCTAAATATTAGGCAAGGGCTTCAGCCAATCGTTCAGATACTTGAGCTACGGAAAGTCTTTCTTGTTCTCCAGTGTCTCGGTGTCGTAGCGTTACGGTATCTTTTAGATTCGCGTTCTCGCCGAGCGTATCAAAATCTATAGTGATACAGAACGGCGTACCAATCTCATCTTGCCGACGATATCGCTTACCAATGTTTCCGTTATCATCCCAAACGATTGCTGGATGTATCTTTTGAAGCTCCTTGCGAACTTCCCTAGCCTTATCTACTAACTCAGGTTTATTTTTAAGCAGTGGTGACACCATAGCTTTAACAGGAGAAATCTTCGGTGAGAGCGCCAGATACACGCGCTTCTCACCTCCTAGCTCGTCTTCACAATAAGAATCAGTAAGGACGGCCAAGAAAAGACGTCCGACACCACCTGATGATTCAATTATGTGAGGTATAAAACGCTTACCAGTATCTTGATCAAAGTAGTCTAGTGGTTTACCACTACCTTTCGCATGTTGTGTAAGATCATAATCCCCACGAGCATGCACGCCCTCAAGCTCATCAAAACCCCACGGGAACGCAAATTCAATGTCCCAAGCGTCTTTTGCGTAAAAAACCAAGTTCTCATGCTGTTTCCAACGAAGACTCTTTTCTTTAATGCCCAAACTAAGCAATGCTTGCCATCGATATTCTTTGAGCTTTTCATACTCTTTCATCTCTTCTTCTGGACGAGTAAAGTATTGCATCTCCATTTGTTCAAATTCACGACCGCGAAAAAGAAATTGTCTAGGAGAGATTTCATTGCGGAAAGCCTTGCCAATCTGTGCAATACCAAACGGTAATTTCATTGGGTTTGAATCAAGCACGTTCTTATAGTTTACGTATATACCTTGACATGTCTCGCCTCGTAAATAAGCAGGATTACTCCCCTTCTCTGTAAAATCTCCTAAGTTTGATCGCACGAGAAGATTGAATTTACGAGCATGTGAAAAATCATGCCCACCGCACTTGTCGCAAGCTATATCATCACGATGAGCGTCAAAGAGTACGTTTATCTCTTCCTCGTCCATTTTCTCGTCTGCCGTTACACCAAGAGTTTCTAGCGCCTTATCAACGCGAATACGTGTATTGCATTTTTTACATTCGGCCATTGGATCAGAAAAACCACTCGTGTGACCGCTAGCCTCCCAAATTGCAGGGTTCATAAAAATACTTGAGTCTAGGCCGAGGATATCATCGCGATTATAAACCATCTCTTGCCACCACTGAGCCTTTAGATTATTGCTTAGCTCGACACCAAAAGGACCTAGGTCATACACTCCAGCAAAACCACCATATATCTCAGAGCTGGGGTACACAAAACCGCGACGCTTTGTGAGTGAAACTATTTTCTCCATTCTTTCATTATCTATCATATATATTTCAGATTGCTCTATCTGCAAGAAAAACGCAAATCATTGCACTGACCCTTGCGCAGGAGTGTACCCCGACTCTTCTGGCATTTGAGTAGAAATAGCACCTGCAATTACAGACAAGTTTACTCCTGCAAAACGATCATATCCTGAAAATGTAGAATCTGACATAAGTGTTGGTGAGCCATCTCTCTGAGAAGTGGATGGTGTTAGAGAGACTTGAAATGCCATCTTACGAGACGCTACTGCTGACAAATCACCAATAGTCCAAGTAACTTTACGAGTAGACTCATTGAAAGTAACGCCACCTGCAGGTGACATCACTCCTGTAAAGGTTATGTAGTTAGGAAGCGTCGCGGAAACAGTGGAATCTGCAATTGAATTTCCATTATTGGCAATTTCCCATTGCACAGTATACGTAGTTGGTGTATTTGCTACTGGAGGTATTGGTCCAGTATTAGTAATTGGTCCGCTGGAATGTAATGTTTTTGCGGTAAGCACAGTAGCCGTCTTGACTCGCGCCGATACAACACGCGAAGCAGAGACTCTTGTAGGTACGTTTGTTTCTCCTGTACGTATACCAGATATAGCAATAGTAAATGTAACTGCTGAGCTAC